>JAYZHU010000031.1:0-6312 GCA_036166175.1 Verrucomicrobiota bacterium
GGCAGAACCACATCGAAACTTTCCCAGTCACGATCGATGAAATCGCCCAGATGCACCACGTGATTGAGCTCTTGCGAATTATAATCCTCAATGCATTTCTGTAATTTTGTCGGCGACAACCGGTATTGCCTTCGGGTCCCGTCGGCATCGCAGTATTGACAATCCGCGATTGCCCCGAATCTGAAAAGGAGCTTTGGCTCGCTCACGTCTTCAGCGGTTAAAAAGGGAACCAAGACGACCGAAACGATGAGCGATTTGCAAAACGGCGAGAGGCTCCAAAACTTGGCTGGAAAGTAGACTGGTCGCACGGTTAGCATGTAAATTGCTCGCTAGTTTTAGTCGCTATCCTAAGTCCCGCAATTAGAAAACGAAACAGGACCAATTCTCTTGATAAGCTAATAGCCTTCTTATGTTTTACCCATCGAGGATATAAAAATGGACGCGGAATACTCGCTACTCTCAGACGAAATCCTTTGGGGCCGACGCTCCGAGTCCCCATGGAGAGCTCGAAGAGAATAGCGCCAGATAGAAATCTATCGTATGCCTACATATAGTGAGAAACGGATCTTGAAACTCATGCACGGGCGAAACCAATTCATTTTGGGCCTAGCGATTCTATGTATCACTCCGTGGACATCGGCAGACGCCAACCCAGTGGACGACGCCCTAGTTCAACTGTTTCAAAGCGAACAAATTGTCGGCGCCCAGGCATACGTGGGGAATAGAAACACGGTCGTAATCGAAAACTACTACGGCGTTCGATCAATTGAGGACAAGACTCCGGTTGATTCGGAGACGCTTTTCTGTATTGGCTCTTGCTCAAAGCCTTACGCCTCCGCAACGATCCTTTCGCTGATAAAGAGCAATCGTCTAGATCTGCGAAGTCCAATATCCGATTGGATGCCGATTTTCTCGAATCTGACAATCGCCAGCAAGGGAGAATCATCGCGGGCCCCCAACCTTCTGGAGCTCCTTTCTCATCGCGGCGGCATTTATTCTCAAAAAAGGGAGATGAACCGTCGTCAAGAGCGTTGGATACGGGATTTCCGATTTTCGCTAGAAGAGTCGGTCAACGGTATCGCCAAGGAATCCCTAATATGCGAGCCCGGAACCGAATACGCGTGTAGCGGAGCTGGATACTGCGTGATCGGGCGAGTTGCCGAGGTTAAAGGCGACAATTCCTTTGAGGAGCTTTTTCAAGCCCATATAGGGAAACCCCTTTCATTCGACCGCACTACTTACTTTCCTCAAAAAGGCGATAGCAATGTCGCCGCTGGTTCGTTAAATGGCAAAACCAATCCAGCAACCCCTCACCTTTCCACTCCATTCCGATTGCCCCTGATTGGAGGCAGCCTCTATTCTACGGTACAGGAAAGCGCCCGTTTTGCTCGCATGATTTTGCAGAGGGGCCGATTTAGCAACGAAAGCGTCTTGGACCGAGAAACTTTCGATTCTTTCCTTTCCCTTCCTTTCGAAGGCCAAGCTTACGGGCTGGGTTGGAGTATACTCGAAGAGAATGGGCGGCCTACCGAAATCTTTCACTCCGGATCCCTCGCATCGAGTCGCGCTAGTACGCGGATCAACCTAGACAATGGCCGCTACGGCATCGTTTTTTACACGCTCGTCGACCCGGATCAATCCGGCCAAATCACACAGCAGCTGAATCGGGCTTTAATTCGGATCGTTAGGCAGTCGAGCGATCAAAGGTAGGGAGAATCGGCCCGATCCTCCGAAATCCCAAAATGGGCAACCGAGCCGGTCCTCCCTACCCCAGTAGTCTAGAGGGGCTTATAACTCAAATTTAGTGGCTTATCTTCCCTCTACTACGGGCCCATTTAACTGGTCGAGTTGCGGGCACTCGGTTTGCCCCCAATGGTCCCGCCACGGCGGGACGAATGAGTGAGATTGCCCACTACCTCTCGATCAAAAAAACGCCAAAATTTTATTCCGCCCAAACCTTTTTGCCAACTTCAGAGACATCCACGCAGCCCTTCCACATACCCGGAATGAAATCGTAGTTGAGCACGTTTTTCATGACCGTCTCTGAAGTAAAATAGCCAGTGAGAGCTAACTGCCGGAATTGATGCACGTGGCTGGGATTCGATTCCGCCAATTCCTTTAGAACGGCATCCTGCTGGTCTCCATCCAGATCGGCGAATCGGATCCCGAAGGCTACCCTACTATCGCCGTTCGTTTGCACGACACCATGCATCAAATGTTCTTTTTCTTCCGGCGTCATGTATTCGCCGTACATGACATCGATATACTCGGGCACGCCAACATCCAGGGCTCCTGGCGTATCCGTCTTCGGCAGAATACGGTCGACCACCGCTCGTAAGGTGTCCGCCTCTACTGCCGTAAAGTTCTTCAGCGAACTTCCTGGCACCGCCGCTCGAGATTGAGCGTGTAGAGCTCCGCCGATCGAGGAAGCGGATAGAGCTGTGGCCCCGAAAAGCAAACCTGTCCGCTTCAGCGCCTCGCGGCGATTCATAACTAAAGCTTTTTCTGTTTTTGAATTCGTATCCATGATTTTGGTTCTCCGCTCAAGAAAGGTTTCCTTTTTTTAGTTCGCTTACCGCTCGATCTGCGGCCCGAGCCGTCAAGGCCATGTAGGTGAGAGACGGGTTCTGGCAGGCGGCGGATGTCATACAGGCCCCATCGGTCACGAACACGTTCTTGGAAGCATGGACTTGGTTCCACTTGTTGAGCACCGACGTTTTGGGGCTTTTCCCCATGCGAGCCGTTCCCATTTCATGGATGCAATTTCCGGGACTACTCTTTTCCGGCGTATCAAACGGCTGGATATCCTTGCCCCCTGCGGCTTCGATCATATCGACGGCCGACTGCTTCATATCCCTTCGCATTTCATACTCGTTCTCCTTCCAGCCACAATCGAAGGTCACGGTCGGTTGGCCCCATTTATCCCGAACATCCTCATTCAGGTACATGCGATTCTCATGGTAGGGCAAGCACTCGCCCCAAGAACCTATACCGAAACGCCAGGGCCCTGGCTCGATCAGATCTGCCTTTAAGTCTGGTCCGAAACGGGCGAGCTCGGCGATTCCTCGGGACCAATTATCTCTGCTAGCCCGCCCTTGGTAACCGAAACCACGTACATAGTTCTTCTGGGCCGACGCCTTGTCCAAATTGCGAAAGCGGGGAATATAAATGCCATTGGGGCGACGGCCTTTGTAATATTTGTCGTCGTATCCATCGAACCGACCAGAAGCTCCAACCTTAAAATGGTGATCCATTAGATTATGACCCAACTCGCCGCTTTCGTTGCCGAACCCATTGGGGAATCGATCCGACTTGGAATTCATGAGAATGTAGGTCGACGCCACCGCGGAAGCGCACAGGAAAATAACCTTCGAATAGTACTCGATGACCTCGTGCGTCTCCGCGTCGATGATACGTACGCCTATGGTCTTGTCCTTCTTCTTGTCGTAAATGAGCGAGTTGACGATCGAGAACGGTCGCAGGGAGAGATTTCCCGATGCAAACCCTGCTGGCAAAGTCGATGCGTTACTGCTGAAGTAAGCCCCATAGGGACAACCCCGTATGCATCGATTGCGAAATTGGCAATTGCCGCGTCCCAGGTGCGGCTGGGTGAGATTCGCAACTCGACCGATGATCATGGTTCGGTTGTTGAAGCTCGACTCGATGCTATTACGCACATGGGTTTCCACGCAGGTCATATCCATAGGCGGCAGGAACTTGCCGTCGGGAAGCTGGGCCAGTCCTTCATTGGATCCGCTGATTCCGGCAAAGCTTTCGACGTAGTCATACCAGGGAGCGATATCCTTGTAGCGGATCGGCCAATCCACTCCAAATCCGTCCTTCACATTCGCTTCGAAGTCCAATTCGCTTAACCGGTAGGATTGCCGACCCCAAAGCAACGAACGTCCACCAACATGATAGCCACGCATCCAGTCGAAGGGCTGGTCTTCCGAATAAGGATTATCCACATCGTCGACGAACCAGTGAGCCGAAGCAGGATGCGTCGTATAACCTGTGCGGTCCTGCTTTTTCTGCCTCAGCAGACTTTCTTGGTCCTTCGCCCCGCGTCCCGCGAACTCCCAAGGCTCCATATGAGCCGTCGGGTAATCGCCGTGTTTGACATCTCGGCCACGCTCGAGAACGAGGGTTTTTAAGCCTTTCTCGCTCAACTCCTTCGCGGCCCAACCGCCACTAATTCCAGATCCGACTACTATTGCGTCGTAAGTATGCTCCTTCGTCCCTTCTCCTTGAATATTCATTGGGTCAACTGTTCTGGTTTTCGACGCTCAATCGCCGAAATGGGTGTAGATTTGAGTCTCACTCAGTCAACAAACCTGGTCCCAAGCAACCGCTAATTTCGGTAAATCCTTTTCAAAAGGGCTCCAAAAGTCTCGATCCCTGGAGCTCTTTGCCCATTGTCCAAGGTAACGATCCTGTCCTATGATTCCCCGCATTTCAAAACTCCACTCGCTCGCTACATCCGTCGCAATGATAAGTTCAATTTCATTCGTTTCGGGAAAGCCCAACATCGTATTCGTGATCGCCGATGATCTGGGCTGGAGCGACGTCGGCTACAACGGGGCCAGCTTTTACGAAACTCCCCGTATCGACGCCCTCAGCAAAAAAGGAATGGCATTCAGCAACGCCTATCCCGGAGCATCGAATTGCATGCCATCCCGGGCTATTATCATGACCGGCGCCTACATTACTCGCACCCAGATGTGGACTCCGGGCAGCAGGGCAAAAGGCAAGATAGAGCATATGAGGTTCCTGGTGCCTCGCAGAGGGGATAGTAAAGGCGATGAGATTATTCCTTCGTCCGAAATTCTGGATCCCTCCTTCATCACTCTACCTGAAGTTTTGAAAAAGTCCGGCTACCTAAGTGCTCACTTTGGGAAATGGCATCTTGGTCCCGATGGGCATGGATTCGATATCAACGATACCAATGGCTTGGGAGCCGACCTATCAAAGAAATACTATAACGACATCGATGCCACCCGTGCGCTCACGGATGCGGCCATCGATTTTGTCATAACGGAATCCAAAACCGAATCGCCCTTCTTTTTGTATCTGGCTTATTGGGACGTCCATACGCCTTTGGTAGCGGAAAAATCCTTAGTCCAGAAATACAAGCGGAAACTGGCTGGCAAATCCTGGGGTCACGATTGGAATCCAACCTATGCGGCCATGATCGAAACTGTGGATACGAACGTGGGCCGACTCTATCAGGCGATTCAATCCGCAGGCATTGCCGATGACACGCTATTCATTTTCACTTCCGACAACGGTGGGCATGCTGGAGCCACACCCAACGCTCCTCTGCGCGGGGCCAAAGGAGCCTTCTACGAGGGAGGTATTCGCGTGCCCACCTTTGCCGTCTGGCCCAGCGAAATAGAAGCGAATTCCATCTGCGATACGCCTATCACCGGAGTCGACTATCTCCCTACCTTCGCTGCCCTCGCCAAGGCGCCAACACCGACCAGACAACCCGTTGATGGCCGGTCAATCGTTCCCCTGCTGAGAGGCGAATCCGCATTGGAGGACCGCTCTATATTTTGGCACTACCCACTCTATCTCCAAGGAAATGGATACAACCTCGTCGTTCCCATTCACGGCACGGATCGCCTGTATTGGCGAGCCACCCCATGTAGCGTCATTCGCAAAGGAGACTGGAAATTGATTCAGTATTTCGAAAGCGGCAAAACCGAGCTCTTTAACCTGAACAAAGATCTCGAGGAGCAACGGGAACTGTCGAAATCCCATCCTGAAAAAGCTGAGGACCTACTGCAAGAGCTCAAGCAATGGCAGCGAAATACCCACGCCGTTATTCCCACGACTTTGAATCCAGACTTCCCTCATTGAGCTGCCATAACGATTCCGCCAATAATGAAATCCATACACCTATTTCGATCCGTCTCAATCATCCTAGCCATGAGTGGCCTCCTTATCGGTCAGAATCTGGATTGGGAGAATTACGATCCTCCTTCGACCCTAGTAGTGCCGGAGACTCCAATTGTCCGAGCCAAATATCCTTTCATCGATGCACATAGCCATCAATGGCGCATGGGACCATCCGATCTCGCCGATGGCGTCGTCGAGATGGACGCGATGAACATGGGCATCATGGTCAATCTGAGCGGACGTGGTGGCTCGCAACTCAAAGCGATGGCTAGCAACGTAGCCAAAAGCTACCCAAATCGCTTCGCGATTTTCACCAATCTAAATTTCAATGGAGTCGATAACGGTTCCTGGGCCAAGAGCACAGTTGCCCGACTGGAAGAGGATTTCAAGAATGGAGCAAAAGGTCTCAAG
>JAYZHU010000032.1:0-14262 GCA_036166175.1 Verrucomicrobiota bacterium
ATCAGAGACGAACCCGTAAATCCCCCCACTTGGTTTTCCTCTTTTCGAGATCTCACCTTGATATGCAGCATGCGACTGCATTCCGACATCGTAATCGAGACCGAGCATACGGATACTTATTACAATTGGCTCAAATCCAGAGGCGGCATGGATTTTGTCGACGATTTCGTTGCTCCTGGGATCGAGGCGGGCATCCGGCTCGACTCGGAACCGAATTTTGACCAATCGATCATCGTGGATCGTATCGTCCCAGAAAACACGAACCAGCTCTATCAGAGAATCCAATTCACCAGTAATTTCTAGGTCCAGAGTACGAATATTTCCAAGGGAAAACAGTCACGAAATTCCCTTGATATTCTCGAACCAAGAACGTCGTCGATGGATCGATTGCGGCTCGGTTTATTCCGCCTCTCTACACCCTTGACACGGTCTTACCTATGAGCAATATCCGCGCATTCTTTATCGAGGGAATGGCCGAGAACTACAAAGATACGCTTAAGCTACCCCAAACCGCCTTCCCCATGCGGGCCAATCTGGGAAAGCGAGAACACGCGCGTGTCGAGCATTGGCAATCCATTGGGCTATACCAAAAGATCCAAGAAAAGAATCAGAAAGGCGAAGCATTCATTCTCCATGATGGCCCCCCTTTCACCAACGGAGACCTCCATCTCGGTCACGCACTAAACAAGACCCTCAAGGAGATCGTGCTCCGATATAAGTCCGCCAAGAGCTATCGGGCGCCCTACGTTCCTGGCTGGGACTGCCACGGCTTGCCTATCGAGCAACAAATGGCAAAGGAGCTACAGCAATCCGGGGAATCGCTCACGACCGCCGAGCTCAGAGATAAATGCGACGCTTTCTCGGAAAAGTGGATCGGCATACAACGGAGCCAATTCAAACGACTCGGCGTTCTTGGGGATTGGGAAAATGAATACAAAACGAAGAATCCTGCCTACGAGGCTGAGATTCTCCGAACCCTTGCCTCGTTTATCGATACCGGGCTCGTGTACCGGGCGAAGAAGCCCGTCTACTGGTCCATTCCCTACAAGACCGCCCTCGCCGAAGCGGAAATCGAATATAGGGAACATACGAGTCCTTCCATTTGGGTGGCATTCGATGTGCCCAACGGATTCGACCCGGAGATTAAAAAACCCATATCGGTAGCCATTTGGACGACCACTCCTTGGACAATACCAGCAAACCTGGCTATCGCTCTAAATCCTAAAATCGAATATGCATTCATCGATACAGGCGAACGCGCGCTGATTGTTGCCAAGGAGCTAGCTGAAACTTTCGCCGAAGATTGCGGAATCAAGAATTGGACGATACTGAAGACCACTCTCGGTGAAACTCTTGACGGTGTGGAGACGCGTCATCCATTCATCGATCGAGCGAGCCCAATCGTCTTGGCCGAATATGTTACTACGGAATCTGGTACTGGATGCGTGCATACAGCGCCTGGACACGGTTTAGACGATTATCTGACCGGGCAAAAATACGGTATGGAAATCTACTGTCCCGTGAGTGACGATGGCGTCTACGATGACGATGGACAGATTCCGGACTACTTAGCAGGTGAATCCGTGCTCGAAACCAACGGCTGGACGCCAGCCAACGGGAAAGTAATGAAGGCGCTCGCAGATAACGGGGCCCTACTGGGGAAAAAGAAAATCACCCACAGTTATCCGCACTGCTGGCGATCGAAAACGCCTGTGGTGTTCCGGGCCGTCGATCAATGGTTTGTCGCTTTGGATAGCGGAGGAAAACGGGAAAAAGCCCTAGAAGCAATTGATTCCGTTAGCTGGATACCCGATTGGGGGAAGAACCGTATCAAGGCTAACGTCGAAGCCCGGCCAGATTGGTGCATCAGCCGCCAACGTTCTTGGGGAGTGCCAATTCCCGCCTTCTACGACGATGATGGCAATGGATTCTTGGATTCGGAAATCATCAGAGGAATCGCGGATAAGGTTGAGCAACACGGCTCGAACATCTGGTTCACCAATTCCGCTGAACAGCTCCTTGAAGGCATCGAAATCCCAGATTCATTCAGCGGGAGGAAACTTACGAAAGGAAACGATACGCTGGATGTATGGATTGATTCCGGAACCAGCCACTTCGAAGTGCTAGCCAAGGACAAGAATCTAACTTGGCCATGCGATCTCTACTTAGAGGGCAGCGATCAACATCGAGGCTGGTTTCAATCTTCATTGTGGACTGGCGTTATTCGCGCAGGTCGGGCTCCCTTCAAATCCATCCTCACCCACGGATTCATCGTCAACCAAGATGGCACCAAGCTTTCCAAGAGCGAAAATGCTATGACCTTGGAGCACTACATGGACAAGTTCGGGGCCGACATCGTCCGGCTATGGATCGCATCGACCGATTTTCGCAATGACGTGCCAATGGGAGAGGAGATTCTCAAGACGATCGGCGATGCCTATCGATTGATTCGCAATACTCTCCGATTCCAGATCTCCAATCTATTCGATTTTGACCTTGTGAAAAACGGCATGCCAGTTGCGGAGCTCCACGAGTTCGATCGATGGGCCATGGACAAGACCGCTCAGCTAGTAGCCAATTGCGAGGAAGCCTACGAACGCTATGAATTCCATCGGGTATACCAAGCTTGCAACCAATTCTGCTCGGTTACCCTCTCCGCCCTTTATCACGACGTCTTAAAAGACCGCCTCTACACTTTGGCGGAAGACCATCCGCTTCGCCGCTCATCCCAAACCGCGATCCACCATATTTTCAACGCTCTGGTTCGTGTGCTGGGTCCTATTCTGCCGTTCACAGCGGACGAGGCCTGGAGCTATTTCCTATCTGACCAAGACTTCGTTGATCAACCTCTCGCTCTTCAGTCATGGCCAAGTGAAGCCAAGAATTGGCGTGACGAAAACCTAGAGAGAGATTTCCAGGAGCTCCTCGCATTTCGCGATCTTGTAAACGAGAAACTCGAGGATCTTCGAAAACGCGGCGATATAGGGCGATCCTTGGACGCCTATCTAACTGTTTCAGGCTCATCGGAAGCCCAGTCATTTAAACTGCTTAGAAGCTACGAGAAATTCTTAGATGAGCTATTTATCGTTTCGCTAGTGGAGCTGAAGGAAAGCGATTCCACAGACCTTTCGATTAACGTCGCCAAAGCGGAGGGCGGACGTTGCCCACGCTGCTGGCGTTGGTTCCCTGAACTCAAGGACGGCGTTGCCAACGACGAGCTCTGCTCTCGTTGCGCCGAAGCCATTATTTAACAGTCAAAAAGAATGCCCAAGAAAAAATCTACTACCGAGAAAGTCCCCTCAAAAAATTCAGCCAGGATAGCGGTAAAGAAGATCGCGAAAAAGGCTCCAGCAAAGAAATCCGTTAAAAAAGCAGCGAAGAAGGTCGTGAATCAAAATACTGAAAACAAACCCACTACAAACAAGAAATCTGCGTCGAAGAAGACAGTGAAACGAGCTGCAGCGAAATCGGCTACTCCTACCGCCAAACGTCCCGCTGCCTCCGCTGGCTTCTCCCTCGAAGAGGCTCTATCCGTCGCTAAAACGCGAAAGAACGAAGACGATGAGCTGGCCAAAAAACGGGCCGCCAAAGAAAAGGAGCGGAAGGCTTTCGAAGAGGCCGAGCAAAGAACGGAGAAGCGAGTCTTAGGAGCTGCCTCTCTATCCGACATCCTAGGTTTCGATTCCATGGTAAGCGCTCCAAAAGTTGAGACGAGGCCCATTCCAAAGAAGTTCAAGAAATTCTATAATCTCCTGATTTCATTGAGAGACCACGTTAAATCCGAACTCAGCATGCATACGGAAGAGACTCTTAAGCGGTCGAGCAAAGATGAAGCGGGCGATTTGTCAGGATACAGTCAACACATGGCTGATGCGGGAACGGATACGTTTGATCGCGATTTCGCCCTTAGCATGGTCTCAAACGAACAGGACGCCCTCACCGAGATTGAAGCCGCCATAGAGCGGATTTTTGAAGGCACCTACGGAGTTTGCGAAATGACCGGCAAGAATATTATGGACGAGCGATTGATGGCCGTGCCTTTCACTCGATACTCTATAGAAACCCAAAAGCAGCTGGAGAAAAACCAAACTCGCAGCGTGCAAAGGGGCGGCGTATTCGCCGATGCTTCATCGGAAGACGCCATGAATTTCTCCGAGGAGAATCCCGATACTTAATCGGCTTGGCTAGGTAGAGCTAGCAACGTGACCAAATTGTAATGACGGAAATAGCAGCATACAAGCGCCTGCATATCCTGGCATTCGTTATTCTAGTAGCAGATCAAGTTACCAAACAGTTGATTGAACGAACACTTCCGTTCGGCAGCTTTTATCCGCCAGACAATGTTTTCGTTATTCCCGGATTCTTCAATCTGGTTCACGTTGGGAACACCGGAGCCGCATGGAGCCTTTTCAGCGGTTACCCAAAAGCGTTAGCCGCGTTGGGAATTGTGGCTTTGCTTCTGCTTTATTTCTTCCGAAACGCCCTGCAACTTAAGCTTCCCCATTCGCAATGGTCATTCGGGCTGATAATTGGCGGAATCCTAGGAAATCTAATCGATCGATTCCGACTTGGGCATGTAACCGACTTTCTCGATTTTCATGCGGCAGGCTGGCACTTTCCCAGTTTCAATGTTGCCGATTCAGCCATCACCGTGGGCGTTGGGCTGCATATCCTATTTTCCTTCCGTCAATCGGAATCCGAACCGGCGTCGGAGACGGAAAGCTAGTCATTTTCTCTATTCGACATTCGCCACCTGCTCGCGAATGCGTTCCAGCTCGTTCTTGAGTTTGAGAATCAGCTTTGACACCTCGATGGAGCAGGACTTACTTCCCGTGGTATTGATCTCGCGAGCGAATTCCTGAACGATGAATTCCAGAGAACGCCCTACAGGTTCCTCTTTTTCCAATAGGTCGTTGAACTGGCCAAAGTGGCTTTCCAAACGCGTAATCTCCTCGGAAATATCGCAACGATCCGCAAATAGAGCAATCTCCTTTAGAAACCTCTCGTCATCCAGATCTATTTCAAGATTAGCCTGCTTCAATCGGCTGAACAGGTTTTCCCGATGAACGGCAACCATTTCAGGAGCTATCGCCTTGATCGCTTCCAATGTATCCACCAAATTTTTACAACGAGCTGCGAGATCGGATTTCAAGGCAGCGCCCTCTAGAGACCTCATAGCAACCAGACTCTGAAGCGCGTCTTCAACACAAGCCTTTAGCAAGGGCTCAAGCACTTCCTCTGGAATGGATCCCGGCTCCGGATCGAGTAATTCCATCAAACCGACAATAGTCGTCGTGTCGATTTCCGCTGATCCCCCATGGCGCTGGGCCAACTCTCGGACCCGGGCTATCCCAGCTTCGATTTGGGCGTCGCTAGGCAAACCTAAACTTCCCCCATTCGTGTCCCGCACATCAATAGAAAACTGCAATCGTCCGCGGCCTACAGCCTGCTTAGCCTGTTCAAAAAATTTCCGCTCCAAACTCTGAAACTCTTTCGGAAGCGAGCATATGACTTCCAAGTTTTTCCTGTTTACGGAGGAGACCTGAACCGTAACCGTGACGCCCTGAGCAATTCGCTCGGCCCTACCGAATCCGGTCATGCTCTTCATACATCCTGTCCCAAAAATTTGGCTACTTGATTAACGTCCTTATCCCCTCTTCCGCTCAAATTCATCACAATGATCTGATTCCTGTCCATTTGGGGAGCCCGTTTAATCGTATAGGCTAGAGCATGTGTCGATTCCAGGGCAGGTATAATGCCTTCGACACGGCATAACAGCTGAAATGCTTCCAGAACGTCGTCGTCTGTCGCGTATCCATAGTCGATTCTTCCGATGTCGCGGTAGTAGGCATGTTCCGGTCCGATCGCCGCATAGTCCAATCCTGCCGAAATGGAGTGCGTCAACTCGATCTGTCCATCCTTGTTCTGCAATATATAGGTCTTGCAGCCTTGCAAAACGCCCAAGCGTCCACCCTCGAATCGAGCCGCATGCTCGCCCTTCACGATTCCATGGCCACCCGCCTCCACGCCCACTAAACGAATGTCCGGCTCATCCAGAAATTCGTAGAATAGGCCAATCGCGTTTGATCCGCCTCCTACGCAAGCGACCATCTCATCAGGAAGCCGCCCTTCCTTTTCCAGGATTTGGGACCGCGTTTCCTGGCCGATTACCTTATGGAAGTCCCGTACCATCATCGGATAAGGATGAGCTCCCAGGGCAGAGCCCAGAATGTAGTGGGTATCACGGACATTCGTTACCCAATCGCGCATGGCCTCATTGACTGCGTCCTTTAAAGTCTTCTGTCCCGAATCTACGCCTCGAACCTCCGCCCCGCAAAGCTCCATACGGAAAACATTAAGCTTTTGTCGCTCCATATCGACCGCGCCCATGTAGACTACGCATTCGAGTCCCATTTTGGCGCAAACCGTCGCTGTGGCTACACCATGCTGCCCAGCCCCGGTTTCAGCAATGATCCGTTGTTTACCCATTCGCTTCGCTAGCAAGGCCTGGCCAAGAGCGTTGTTTATCTTGTGGGCGCCTGTGTGAAGGAGATCCTCGCGCTTAAAATAGATTTTGGCACCACCGAGCTCTTCCGTTAATCGCTCAGCGAAGTACAAGCCCGTGGGGCGTCCGGCAAATTCCTTCAGTTGAAAAGCAAGATCGTTATGGAATTCGGGATCTTCCTTGGCTCGTTGATATTCCTCCCCGAGATCCTTTAGAGCCGTCACTAGGGTCTCTGGCACATAGCAGCCTCCAAATTCTCCGAACCGCCCATCGGCGGTAGGCAAACTCGCCTTGTCTATGCCTGCTGCTTCCAATTCGCTCATAAGCGGTGCGGATAATTCGAGAGCCTCAAGCCAGAGGCAACTGAAATTGGTCTGGCTGCCAAATTCCGACTCGACCAAATATACTCAGAACTTCGTCTAACGATCACTCTCCTGAGACGCGATTCTTCAAGTAGGAGATGACGTCTTGGAATTTCGCTTGATTCTCGCGGTCGGCTTCGACGAGCTTTTCGTGAGCGTCCAGGCACAGCCTAGCGCTCTCGAGTTCGTCCATTTCGCCATTGTTGAGAGACTTTGACCCTTGGATATCAGGATCTTCATCTTTACGGGTATCTAGCTTTGCGATTCGATGAAGTCCCAGGCTTCGAACGAGCTCCTGGTTTCGCTCGCTCATACGCGAGAGAACGACTGAACCTTGAGGTTCCCGCTTCCGCAACTCCAACGCGCAGCCAGCGAGAACCCCTAGCACAGTGCTATCCATGCCCGTGCACTCCGCGAAATCGAAGACATAGCAGCGTTTACCCGACTCGGCTGAGTCTGTGAGAAAGTCCTTGAGCGGCATCACGTTCTGAAACGACGCCCTCCCTACTATCTTGATAGCCACCGGGTGGGAGTCGGGATCGACTAAAAAGACTGACTCCTCGACTGCCATCACTCTGAACCCTTACTTTAGTACCACACCAAAAAAGAGCTAATGTTTATTCCGCGGACCTGATTATGTCCCGCAATACGAAGGGCAAAATTCCGCCATGCCTGATATATTCCACTTCGATGGGCGTATCTACTCGAACTTTCAGGCTGATTTCCTGAGTTTCGCCATTGGCCTTGGAGATGACTGCCGTCAGCGATTGCTGAGGTTGAAGATCGTCATTCAAACCAGGCAGCGAAACCACTTCCGAGCCATCGAGGCCGAGCGACTGAGCGCTGTCGCCATCCCGGAACTCCAGAGGCAACACACCCATGCCAATCAAATTGGATCGATGTATTCGCTCATAGCTTCGGGCTACGACGACTTTGACACCTAACAGATTCGTTCCTTTGGCCGCCCAGTCTCGTGAGCTACCGGTACCGTACTCGATTCCCGAAAAGACGATTAGCGGAACGCCCCGCTCTCGATAAGCTTGGGCTGCGTCAAAAATAGTGGCTGGCTCCCCTTCAGGCATGATTTTGGTGAATCCGCCTTCCTTTCCGTCAGCCATCTGATTCTTTACGCGTACATTAGCGAATGTGCCACGAGTCATAATCAGATCGTTGCCGCGACGAGAGCCATAGGAATTGAAATCCTCGTGCTTAACCCCTTTAGATTGCAGGAATTGCCCAGCCGGCGTCTCGGGCTTGAACGCTCCGGCTGGAGAAATGTGGTCCGTGGTCACTGAATCACCTAATATGGCCAGCGGACGCATTCCCTCGACAGGCTGAATCGTACCGACTTCCATCGAGAAACCATCGAAAAACGGTGGTTTGTGGATGTAGGTGGAATCTGGATCCCAATCATAGATGTCGCCGGTGGAAGACTGGATCTGCGTCCATTCCTCGTTTGAATTGGCCACATCCGAATATTCCTTTTGGAACATCTCCGTTTTCAATCCACCACGAACTGCGTTAGCTACCTCCTCGTTCGAAGGCCAAATATCCTTCAGGTAGACGTCCGATCCATCAGAACCTTGGCCTAAAGGCTCGTTGTAAAGATCGATATCCACACGTCCCGCCAAGGCGTAGGCGACTACCAATGGTGGCGACATTAGGAAATTCGATTTGATCGACCCATGAACACGTGCTTCGAAATTGCGATTGCCTGAAAGAACGGATGCCGCGACTAGCTCGCCCTCTTTGATGGCTCTCTCGATTTGTGGCGCTAGTGGACCACTGTTCCCGATACAAGTCGTGCATCCATAGGCAACTAGGTTGAATCCAATCTTGTCTAAGTACGTCTGCAGACCCGTTTCCTCCAAGTAGTCGGTCACCACTCTGGAGCCTGGCCCTAAACTCGTCTTCACATAGCCAGGTACCGATAGGCCGCGCTCGACTGCCTTCTTAGCTACCAGTCCCGCTGCCAGCATGACACCCGGATTCGAGGTGTTCGTGCATGAGGTGATCGCCGCTATCAAAACCGAGCCGTGCCCAATTTCTCCAGAGCCGTTTAGCGATACCTTGGTTTCCCGCCTGTCTTCTGGCTGACCAAAACCGCCGTCCGAGACTGGCTTTCCATACAATTCGTTGAACGATCCCTTTAAATGCGAAACGGAAATGCGTTCCTTTGGATTCTTGGGACCCGCAACACTCGACTCGATTTCACTAAGATCGATTGTCAGAGTTTTCGTGTATTCAATCTCTCCTGCATCTGGGATCCCGAAAATTCCTTGGGCTCGGCAGTAAGACTTTATAACTTGCGTTTGCTCTTCGCTACGACCGCTCTCCCGCAAGTAGTCTAGCGACCTATCGTCGACCGGGAAAAAGCCCATGGTTGCTCCGTACTCCGGAGCCATGTTGGCAATCGTGGCTCGGTCAGCGAGCGACAGGTTACGAGCGCCTTCGCCAAAATACTCGACGAATTTTCCCACAACGCCCAGCGCTCGCAAGCGCTCGGTAATCGTCAAAGTGAGATCCGTAGCTGTAATGCCTTCCTTGAGATCTCCCTTCAATTCCACACCCACCACTTCAGGAGTGAGAAAATAGACAGGCTGCCCGAGCATGCCAGCTTCCGCCTCTATTCCGCCGACGCCCCAACCAACGACGCCCAAACCATTGATCATCGTCGTGTGCGAGTCCGTTCCCACCAATGTATCCGGGTAGAAGAGAGCTCTGCCCTCGACCGGCCTCTGATGGACCACCTTGGCCAAGTACTCAAGGTTCACTTGGTGCACGATTCCGATTCCAGGGGGCACTACCTGGAAGGTTTCAAATGCCTGCTGCCCCCACTTTAGAAATTCATAGCGTTCCATATTCCGCTGGAACTCAATGGCCATGTTTTCCTTAAACGCCTGAGCAGTACCAGCCTTATCTACCTGTACCGAATGGTCCACTACAAGATCAACAGGCACTAGGGGCTCGATCATGGAAGCGTCTTTCCCCAGATCATCGACCGCCGAACGCATGGCCGCCAAATCCACCAGCAGGGGGACCCCTGTAAAATCCTGCAATACGATGCGGGAAACGACAAATGGAATCTCCGATTGCGATGGAGCCGCGGCGTTCCAATTGGCCAGTGTCTTTACGTCGTCCTCCGTAATGCGCTTGCCATCGCAGTTTCGCAAAACCGATTCAAGAACGAGACGAATCGATATTGGAAGCTTCGAGACCGGGCCAATTCCGGCTTCTTCGAGGGCCGGCAGCGAATAAAAGTAGGAATCGCTCCCGGAACCTGAATCAAATGTCTTCAGAGAATTCAGTGGATTGAGTAGGTCGCTCATAGATGTGTGTAAAAAACTGGATGCCGGGCCGCCTGCCTTACCGATGCCCGGCAGCTGGAGGAGGCAAATTAGGGCGTCCCGATATCGATGACGCCCTGCTAACTACCGTATCTAAGCGAGTGCCGCTTTGATGGCTTCGAAATCGGGATTTGTATGGGGATCGTCGTTCGATTCGCTGTAAACGACTTCGCCATCCTTGTTGATGACGAATGCCGACCGTTTCGCCACCCCTTTGAAGCCCAACAAGTCTTCATAGAGAACGTCGTATGCAGTCGTTACTTCTTTGTTGAAGTCGCTTAGCAATGGAAAACTCAAATCATTGGCTTTCGCGAATGCGTGCTGGGCAAAAGGGCCATCGACACTGATGCCAAGAATCTGGGCGTCTAAATCCGAGTAGTCACTCTTGGAATCCCTAACTTCGCAGAGCTCGTTTTGACAAGGAGGCGCGAAGGAGAAGGGGAAAAACAGCAGTAAGGTGGCCGTCTTGCCAAAATTATCGCTCAAGGTGTAATCGTCGAAACCTTCATCGGTTTTCGACTTCAAAGTAAAATCAGGCGCTTTTGTTCCAGTTGCAATAGCCATAGTTGTAAGGTAATTGTTTTGTTTATTCTTAAAACGAAACGAAAGAATTGGGATTTACCAATTCGAGGCAAATCGAAACCGCTGCCCAGCTTAGATTTTCGAGCCGTTCGTTCGACTCGCCTAAGTTCGCTTAGCGCCTCGCGATCGCCCAGACATTGTCATTCGTCGGCAGGCAATCCCTCAAATTCATTCTCCGAACCTTCAAACCAGAGCTTTCGATGATGCGGATCAACGTCTGGGGCGTGAAATAATTGACGTGGTCAGGATAGCGGAAGCCACACCAGCGCCGTTGCCGAAACCGGCGATTCCAACTTCCGTAGTTCGGCACCTTCACAATCACGTAACCGCCTTTCCTCAACTTGAGCGACACGTTTTGCAGGACTTCTAGAGGACGAACCTCGTGTTCGAGGTAAGAGCAGAGGATGACCAGGTCTACGCTCGCGTCTTCAAGCGATGCCAATCCGTCGATGGCTGACGAATGAATACAGCGTCCTCCAATTGGCCCCAAACATTGATCTGTTTCCTGAGCAAGCTGGGCGGAAATCTCGATCCCGATCGGGCGCAGGCTGGTACCGCGAACCGCTTCGTACTGGCGAACTATGCGCAAGAGTTTTTCACCCGATCCGCATCCGACGTCAACGACGGCCAAATCTGTCTCTGCCGGCCGTTCACGGGCAATCTTGTCAAGCAGACTGAAGGACACCTTCACCAGGCGCTCGCGTTTTCGTAATCGCCTTTTCAACGATTTGCTCAGGCTGCTGGCAAAGGCTACCACAGGCTCTTCTTTACGACGCCGTTTTGATTCCTCCTCGAAGGTTTTTTCCCAAGCGAACTCTTCAACAAGCCGGGAGTAGTCTGGCGGATTCTCTAAAAAGACCATTCCAGTCTCCTGACACTCGACCACTTTCCACTCGCCGTTCGAATACGGAGTTTCCTTCACTGGCGTGACCGTACCCGTTAACGGATTCTCTCTGGGCGATGCCGTGATGTCAGACCTTTGCATTAATTTGAATGCCCCTACTACCTACCACTCCTAATTCAAAATTTTCGCAAGAATCTTCTTGAGATCGCAAACACCGAATACCGTCAAAATAATCGAATAACCTAGCTAATACAACGACAAGCCCTGAACGTTCCTATCGTTCTCCTTGCAGAGCGGGCACGATAGGCTAAGAAATGAATTCACTCCACTCTACCTAATGATAAAACTGATCATTACTCACCCAGGAAGCGCCCACAAAGACGACTTTCTTGCATGCTGCGTTCTCATCGCGGAGAACCCTGTTTCCATCCATAGGAAGGATCCCGACTCCGAAGATCTCGAAGATTCATCTGTCGCCGTCATCGATATCGGCGATCGCCATGAGCCAAACAAGAAAAATTTCGACCACCACCAGTTTCCCAGGGATCGCGTCCCAACCTGCTCGCTATCGCTAGTCCTGCAGGATCTCGGCCTTTATGATGATGCCCGGTCATTCTGCGATTGGCTGGAAACGGCCGAGTGGTTTGACTGTCGCGGGGCGAATGCCACCGCAAATTGGCTAGGAGTAAAGCGGGAGATTATCGGGAGAATGAGTTCCCCTATCGAACTGTCGCTTCTGAGGCGCTTCGCCTCCCAAAACGAGCATCTACCCGGTGAACCCCTGTGGGAAATGATGAAAATGATCGGAAAAGACCTGGTGGACTACCTCCGTGGCTTGAGGAGGCGGTTGCAGTATATCAGCGAACATAGCGAAGTTTGGAACATCGAGCGAGAATCGCATTCCTTGATGGCTATTTACCTTCCTCGCACCCACCCCCTGCATGATGATCCATCGATGGGCCTTCCTCGTTTTATCGAGGAAAACGGCTTGGCTACCAAAGCCCATGCCATGATCTATCCTGATCGAAGAGGCAAAGGGTATGGACTTTGTCGATACAATGACCATCCATCGATGGACTTCAACCGTATCTCCAGTGAGCCGGATGTTCATTTCGTGCATGCAGCAGGCTTTATCGCCAAGACCTCAGCAACCGATTCCCAAAGACTACAAGATCTGCTCTTTAAAAGCTATAGCGGCTATTCATAATACCCCTCCTTTGCCCCTAAAAGCCCCATTTTCTATTTTACCTGACAATCCATGACACGCTTGATCGCATCGTTTGCCATCATCGCTTCGACCTCCCTTTATTCGGTTGCCCAGAATATCACGGATCCGAATCCGCCGACGGTAAACGAACTCACATCGCTAACCTCACCGGATCCCATTTCTCAATCAGAGCTCACATTTCACCGGGCTCCCAAACCACTTCCTGAAAACGCTATTACCGAGGACTGGATGGATTTTCTTGGACCCACCCACAATGCAATCTCTCGGGAAACGGGCTTGCTGTCTCAATTCGGCGAAAACGGCCCAAATATCGTTTGGGAAGTAAAGAAAGGGGAAGGCTATGCTGCCCCAGCGGTAATTGAAGATCGGTTGATCCTTTTTCATCGCGAAGACGATACCGAAGTTGTCGAGTGCCTCCATACGGAAACAGGCCAGCGCTTCTGGAGGCAAAGCTACCCATCTAAATACAGAGACCGTTACGGATTCGGCAATGGCCCTCGATGCCAACCGATAAGCGAGGGGGAATTCGTCTATACCTTGGGTGTCGAAGCGATATTCAGTTGCTGGGAACTCATATCGGGCCAATTGCTATGGCAACGCGACTTTAAAGCCGATTTCGATCTCACGCTCGACTTCTTTGGTGTCGGGGCGACACCGCTACTCGAAGGGAATCTGATAATCGTCAATATTGGAGCGTCTGATGGGCCTTGCGTAGCGGCCTTCGATAAACGTACCGGCGCCATGATTTGGGGTTCAGGCGACCAGTGGGGGCCCAGCTACGCCTCACCCATACCAGCCGATACCCTGGCCGGTCGCCGGATATTTGTTTTCGCCGGTGGTGAGAGCCGGCCTGCCACCGGAGGGCTACTAGTAATCGACCCTGCCAATGGCCATATCGATTGCCGGTTTCCCTGGAGAGGAAATCGATACGAATCGGTCAACGCTTCATCTCCTGTAGTTGTTGGAAACCGCGTCTACATCTCTGAATGCTATGGAGCTGGAGGCGCCATGCTTGAAATCGGTCCAAATGGTGACTGTTCGGAAAGATGGAATAACGAGATTCTCAATACCCATTTTATGACAGCTATTCACAAAGACGGCTACCTCTACGGTATCGATGGCCATGGCCCTCGAAATGCCCCAATAGTATGCATCGAGCTCGAGACCGGGAAAGAGATGTGGAGAACGGAGCCTGAATGGATCACCCCGATTAGCTCTGGAGGGCAGTATCAGGAATACAATTTAGCCCCAGCGCTCGCTTCATTCCTCCTAGTCGATGGACGCTGTCTCGTCCTCGGCCAGTACGGTCACTTGGCCTGGATCGAATTGAATCCCGACGGCTACAAAGAACTGGATCGAACTCACCTGTTTCTAGCTCGCCAAACCTGGGCCCT
>JAYZHU010000033.1:0-10436 GCA_036166175.1 Verrucomicrobiota bacterium
GAGGCTCTACGGCGGCGAATCGAGAGGCGTTTGCAGACGTTCGGGTCCAAGGAATACAGACAGAAGCTCGATGGTTGCCTAGGGGTAGACCCAAGCTTGTTCAGATAGTCGAATTTAGCTAGCGGCATTACGCATTTTCGACGATGCGGGTTTCGGATGTATTCTCCGCGACTGCGATGCTTGGTGGCGCCCGCGTATTTGCAGTCAGGGACTACTACGATAGAATGCGAGGCGACGTGCCTAGGCGATGATTTTTTCAATTCGATGGAAGAGATCGCTGCAGCGAGCGGTCAGGTGCTTGGAGAACATCGCTCTCAAAATATACGCGGCCTTGGCATCGGGTAAAGTGGCTTCCGGTAGGAGAGAGACAAAAAAAAGACCCGCTTTTAAAAAAAGCGGGCCATATAGGGATGGGAGGGAAATTTGTCTATAGCTTGGCGGTCCCGCCAGCATTTGAAATGAGTAAGGCTCCTCATTCAGTTGTCGGCAAGAATAAATATTGGATAATATCTTGTATGAGAGGTTTTCCAATCTTGGAAAATCGATCCGAGTGGATTTTAGATAAGATCAGAGAATGATTGAAGGTGGATATAGGGGTCGACTTGCACCAACGCCTACGGGTTTCTTGCATAGGGGTCATGCCCGCACCTTTCTCAAAGCCCAGGAGCGGACCCGAAGCCGAGGCGGTAAGCTCGTCTTGCGTGTGGAGGACCTCGACCGGGACCGTTGCAAGCCCGAGTTCGTAGAGGCCATGCTTGAGGATATGCGTTGGGCCGGTCTCGATTGGGATGAGGGGCCCGATGTCGGAGGACCTTTTCTGAGTTACTATCAAAGCCAGCGCTTGGATAGCTACCGTCAGGCTTGGCGGAAGCTGGGCGACTTGCGGGTCGCTTTCCCGTGCGACTGTTCCCGTAAGGATGTCAAGCTGGCTGCTCAAGCGCCGCATGGCGAAGGAGGAGAGCTAATCTATCCTGGCTTGTGCCGAGATCGACCCTTCGATTTGCCAAGCGAAGAAGCGGCTCTGTCAACGAACTGGCGTTTTCGGGTACCCTCTGGTGAGACGATTGCCTTCGAGGATGCGAACTTCGGCCATCAAGAGTTCGTCGCTGGGAGGGATTTTGGGGATTTTATCATTTGGAGGAAGGACGGCATACCTTCATATGAACTCGCTGTCGTCGCCGATGATATTGCCATGGGGATCACAGAAGTCGTCCGGGGTGAAGATCTGCTCATGTCCACGGCTCGGCAATTATTGATCTATGATGCTCTTGAGGCCCGCCCGCCCAGGTTCTACCACTGCCCTTTGGTTAAGGATCAGGAAGGGAGGCGACTGGCCAAGCGAGACAAGGCTGCCAGCCTGAGAGAATTGAGGCAGGCTGGGTTCGATCCCTCGGAACTCTGAAACGAGCCCTCAGTCGGGAACGACACTAATCAGGCGGAGCTCGTAGTCGCCCAGGGAAAAGCTGAGATCGCGTGGATCCTTACCGAAGCGTTCCGATGGTTGGGGACTGTAGAACCTCAGCGTGTTTTCTCCCGGATTTATGACTAAGGGGATTGATTGCGGCTCGCCATAACCGCCACCGCTCTGGATCCGCCACACTTGCAATCCGTTTACGTCTAGGGCGATTTCCCGAGGGCTAATAGTCCTTGGCTGGAATTCGATAATGGCATTCACCTTTTTATCTCCAGGGAGATTGAAATCGATGAGGCTATCGCCGCTAGACCATCTCCAATAGCGTTTAGATTTGCCTTCCACGATGTACCAGCCATCTGTGAATTGCATGGCCGAGTAATCGCCGGTTTCAGGATCGAGGGCGAGTGGAGATTGGTCGGAATAATCGATGCGTTCCGCGATTTTCTGCGGATGAAAGGCGTTTAGCCCAATAAAGGTGAGAGAATTGGCTAATATCAGGAATGGCAGCAGCCAAGTTCTTCGAGAAAAGACGATATTGAAAGCGACAGTCATGGGCAGCAAGACGCGCGGAGCCGCGACAAGCCCTTCCCACACCGCGGGCCCCAAGATCGCCATAAGGGCCGTATAGGCGATTCCAACACGCCACCAGGCGTTTTCGGGCTTGGGGCGAATAGCCAGATAGAGCCCTTGCGCGAGGAGGCTTCCAAGAGCGATGAATTGAATACAGGTCATGGCGGGGAAGCCGGTTTCTCCGCCCTTCTTTAAAATTTCCAAAGCGGTCGTAAAGAAACCAACCAGTGGCAGATGGAAATTTCCCGATCCTAATGCCAGCTTCCGGCCGTAATCGCTGGCGTTTAGCAGAATATAGGCGAACCAAAGAATGAAAGGCGTGGCCGCCAGACCCGCTTTAAGAAGGAAGGAAATCGATAGCTTGCCCCTTTTCTCGTTCGATCCCCATAAACCGAATACAGCTAGCAGATTGGTTTCCTTTGCGAGCCCGGCTAAGCTCAGAATTCCAGTTCCGAGCCAGGGGCGTCGTGATTCGATGAGATAGACAGCTAGGGCGATCAGAAAGAGGCTAGGGCCGTCGAGGAGGGCGTTGCTGAAACTATAGACGAACCCTGCGGTAAAAAAGGTGGCGAGGAACCGGAGGGCGTTTTGCCAGTGATTCGGAGGGAGCCACCTCATTAAGAGCAGGCCGGTGAGAAGCCAGAAAAGCCCGTTTTGCCAGCCGTAGGCCTGCAGAACCCAATCAGGATTACCAAAGCCGAGGCCCCAGGCCGTCCAGGAAAATAGGATACGGCGGGCTCGATAGACGTAGTTGTCGAGAGCGACTTCCAGATCTTCTCCTGTCGCTGAAGGGCGGAGGGCAAGCTGGGAATAGAATTGCCCGTCGTAACCGGCCCCTTCATGAAGGAAAGGCTTGACGATTTTGAGGTCAACAAGGGAATTCTCGTGGAATTGCTCCCCGAACTTGGGTAAGGCCGTGTACCCGAAATTCAGGTGCTTGTAATCGTAAATCCTGAGAAGGCAGAAGAGAAACGCCAGGATGTAGATCGACTTGTAGACGAGCTTGAGCAGCCGCTCCCGATTCTTAGGCTCCAGTTTCAGATCCATTCGACGTCCTCCCTTAGCTCGAAAGCGGGAATCGCCTGATGGGTTTCCGCCAGGTTCATCGCTGTCCGTTCCGCGGATCTCATCTCGGTCCTGGATTCTTCGCTACGATCGTCGAAGCCGCAGAGATGGAGGTAGCCGTGTATCAAGTACAGGGCCAGTTCCTTTGGGAAAGGAATGCCGTTCTGATGCCCATAGTCGAAAGCGATTTCGGGGCAGACGCAGATTTCGCCAGCCAATCCGGTTTCGACGTCGCCGGGGAAGGTAATGACATCGGTAGGGGATGAATCATCCATGAACTTGCCGTGGATTCGCGATATTTCCGATTTGGATACGAAGGCTACCGAGAGTTCACCAATTGGCCCATCGAAACTTCCGAATCGATCGAGAATTTGGAATAAGCGATCGACGCTACCCTTGTCGACAATCAATTTGGGACAAAGGTTACTGACTTGCGCTCGCTTCGACTCGTTCGGGCTTTCGTTCATGCGTCGTCTTTTTACCGGATGACGTAACCTGTTCCTGAGATCCGGGGTAAGCGATGCGTGAATGAAGTGAATTGATCAAGGTGAATATGAAGCTCTCCCTGATTTTGGCCAGTTCTGACATGGTTATGGCGCACTCGTCCAATTGGCCATCGTCTATGTTCGACTTGAAGATCCGATCAACAAGCTCTTCGATATTCTGAGGGGTCACTTTTTGCAGTGATCGGCTTGCGGCTTCGAGGGAGTCGGCTAGCAGGATGACGGCGCTCTCTTTGAATTGGGGCTTTGGGCCGTCGTAGCGGTAGGTGGACTCTTGGATAGTGGAAGCGTCGGATCCATCTTCCTCGGCCTGCTTCCTCGCTTTGTGATAAAAATATCGGATTAGATTTGTCCCATGGTGTTGGCGGATCACATCGATGATGGGACGGGGCAATTTGTAAGTGAGGCCCAGATCGACTCCCTCTTTGACGTGGCTCTTAATTACCAGGGCGCTGAAAGAGGCGGTTTTCTCATCATGAGGATTGCGCCCATCGAGCTGGTTTTCCGTAAAGTATTCCGGTTTCACCAGTTTTCCAATGTCGTGGAACATGGAGCTGACACGGGCGAGTAAGGAATTCCCTTTGATTGCATTGCAGGCATTCTCAGCCAAGTTGGCGACCATTAGGCTGTGATGCCAGGTGCCCGGCGCTTCTAGTTGCATCCGTCTCAGGATGGGATGGTTATAGTCGCTGAGCTCCAATAGAGTGATGTTAGTGGTACGCTTAAAAAGGGATTCGAGAATCGGGAGGACGCCTACGATCACTACCCCTTGGGCGACCCCTGCCAGTGTTGCTGTGGAGGCTTGCTGAAAGATAGTTTCTAGCGGCAGGCCATCGGCCCAGTTGTAAAGCCAAGTGAAAATCGCGATGCTTACGCCACCGGCCGCGCCTGCGGTGACGACCCGACCGCGTTTGCGGATGTTGCGGCATATGAAGATTGCCAGACAGGAAGCCAGGAACGTCATTACCATGAGATCCAGGCGATTGCCGAACATGACCGCAGAAAAGAGACTGACGACAAGGGCTGTCAGCAGCCCAGGGCCGCTACCCATTAGTATCGCTATGATCAGGGGAGATAGCGCTGTTGGAGCGATGTAGGGAAGAATCGCGGAGAGACTACTGTCATAGAGGAATTGATCCAAATTCCCCATCTCGAAGCACAAGCGAACCAAAGCGAGATTGCAGACGACGACAAGAGCCAGCAGTCCCAAACGCCCATTGCTCTCGAGAGTAGCTCTATCCTCGAGGCGTATGTAGAAAGTAGCGGCTGTAAGCATGGCCATAACCATCAGGGCCCGGCCGACGAGTTGCAGATCGAGCGTGTCCACTTTCTTGCCATCAAGATAGCGGATGTAAGCCAGATGTTGTTCATATTGCTCCTGCGTAACCCGTGTATTTGGGTCGATGATACTTTCCCCTTGCTCGACCTTAACGATGACCGGTTGTAGGGATTCCAGCATTTTTTGCCGCAAGGCGAGCATCTCGGTTTCATCTCGCCTGAAATTGGGGCGAACGCCATCGCGAAATAGGCGGCTGAATGCGCTGGATACACGCGGGGGCACATTCTGGGCATTCAATGCCACCCGCAGCATAGTGAGGGCGTCGTCGGTAGATTCGATACGGCTTTGGCTGACTTCGTCGCCTCTTTTGAATAAGGCAATAGATTGACCGCCGAAATCGAAATTCTTGTCTTCCTTATCGTAGATCCCGATCTTGTAGCTTTCCCGCAGACTGATGAGGCCAGTCTCGATAAGTTCCCTGCGAGTTTCCGGGTCGGAAAATTCAAGAATAGTGGCCAAGTCGGATTCCGAAAGGCGGTATTCATTTTTCTGATTAAACCGCTCGGTAATCTCGTTAATCATTTTTTGAGCGGCGTTAGCGGAAAGATCCTGCTCAATCGCGGCGAAACGATCCATGTCCTCCAGTAGCTCATTGACGTGTTCACTGAAGAGATCGAAGTAGGTCATATCCGTACGATAGACGGGCGGCACTTCGGTGAGAAGTTGTTCGCGCTTTTTGTCGGTCAGGATAGCGCTCTGGTAGGTGAAGTTTTCCGCAGCCACGATGCGTATCGTGGCGAGCTGGTTGGGCAGGAATTGGAAGCCAGAAGGACGGATTCCCACAAAGCTAGTGACAACGATAGCGGCCACCGTAATTCCGAATATGGCGATGGATATGGCTCGGCTCTTCTCAAGAAAATTGAGGATTGTAGACGACGCTTCCGTCTTTCGCTTCTTCCGCTTTTTTGGGAAAAAGCGTTGTAGAAGCGCTCTAAACTGCTCTGCGAGAGGCATACGGGTTCGACGTAGGAGTGTCCAAAAGATTCAATTTCAACGCGCGAGGCAACGCTAACTTAAGGCTGCGGTGTCAGTCTTGCTCTCGTTCTCGGTGGGACTGGTAGGCGTCCACGATCTTTTGGACGAGATGGTGGCGGACGACATCTTGTGAGCCAAATTCGTGGAAGTCTATGCCCTTCAGGGACTTGATGACCTTTCTGATTTCCAGGAGTCCCGATGTCTTGTGAGGCGGAATGTCGATTTGGGTGATATCGCCGGTGATAACCATTTTACTTTCATTTCCCAATCGGGTCAGAAACATCATCATTTGTTCGGGCGTGGTATTTTGGGCTTCATCGAGAATGATGAAGGAATCGCTCAAGGTTCGCCCTCGCATATAGGCTAAAGGAGCGATTTCGATGACCCCTTTCTCAATCAGCTTGGTGACGTCTTCCCGATCGATCATATCGTAAATAGCGTCGTATAAGGGCCTTAGATAGGGTAGAATCTTTTCTTGAAGATCCCCTGGCAGAAACCCCAAAGTTTCCCCAGCTTCCACGGCGGGGCGGCTCAGGATTAGTCGTTTAACCGATCCGTCCAACAGCTTAGAGACGGCTGCTGCCATGGCCAAATAGGTTTTGCCGGTTCCCGCGGGACCGATTCCAAAAACGATGTCGTTATCGAAAATGGATCGCATGTAGCGCTTTTGACCAATCGTTTTGGGGACAATCGTGGAAAGACGCGTCTTTATGACACAGGCTTCAACGAATAGAGAACGCAACTCTGATTCCCTACCATCGCGGATGCCGTCAACGATGCTGTCGAAATCCGCCTTGCGAAGCTTAAGACCCTGATTTCGAGCATCTTGAAGCAGGTTAAAAACCGCTTCCACCTGCTCGACAACCCCATCGTCACCCTCCACTCGCAGCCAGCCATCGCGAGATACGATTTGCGCTCCGTACTTCGATTCGATTGATCGCAAGTTGTCTTCTTTTCCGCCGTAGAGCTGCGATAGCTGACGTGGATTATCGAAGTGTAATGTGCGTTTCCCCATAAAATGCGAATAGGCGAAAATAGAATTCGACTTCGCTTAGTCCAGCTTTTCGCAAACTGATTTTAGCCGATCCCACATCGCTTCCAGCGACTGTGGCAGCACGCGAGTTGAGCCCACGACGGGCATGAAATTGGTATCGCCATTCCATCGGGGAACGACGTGAAGATGCAGGTGCTTAGGGATTCCAGCCCCTCCGGCTTCGCCAAGATTGACGCCTATGTTGAATCCATCCGGTTTTATGGCGGCTGTTAGAAGGCGTTTGGCTTTGATGGTAGATTCTAGGAAGCAGTTTCGTTCATCTTTGTTAAGATCCTCGATATCAGCTACTTCTCGGTACGGTAGCACCAGCAAGTGACCGGGGTTGTAAGGGTAGCGGTTCATCAGAATAAAGGTGAAGGGCTCCCGCGAGACGATCAGGTTGGCTTTGTCGTCGTCGGACTTTGGGAGATCCACAAAAGGTCGGCGATCTTCTGGGGCCTTCTCCTGCGCCACGTACTCCATTCTCCAATATGCGTGTAGATGCTCCATAGTATCCTTTGAGAAGATGGGATTTCCGGGCTCGGGTGTCAAAAGCGTTCATTCGGGGAATGAGCGAGTGCTTGCCATCGGCGTTCAAACGCGATTCTAAGCGATCGTTGTTTATCTGGTTCTACAGACTGATTTTCGCTCCAGTCGCTCTCATTCTTTCACCGAAGTACCTGCTGAAGATGAAGCGGCGGGGCGATTACGAGGGCGCGATCGCTATGCGTATGGGGATCGGCGTGGAGGAATGGCCGAGGACCGAGGGTAAAAAAAGAATTTGGATACAAGCTGTAAGCCTTGGGGAGATGCTGGTAATCGAGAAGCTCATTCGGGAGCTCGCAAGCATACCGAAAACGGAGATTCTTTTAACGACGACAACAAGCACGGGACTAAAGTTGGCCCGTGAGAAGTATTCGGACCTCTGTGGCAGGATAACCTACTTCCCAATGGATTTCTGGCCATTTAGCCGAAAGTTCTGGAAGCGAATGCGCCCGGATCTAGCTATCTGCGCGGAGACGGAACTGTGGCCGGAGCATATGAAGCAAGCCTCCTTGGCAGGGGCTCCAATGGTGTTAATCAACGGGCGCCTTTCTGATAAATCGTTCCGCTATGCCAGACACCTGTCATTCCTATTTAGACGCCATCTACGATGTATCGATCGAGTACTGGCGATATCGGAACATGATGCAGAGCGATTCCGGGAAATCGGTCTTCCTCCAGAACGCATTTCCGTTATGGGGAATCTTAAAGTCGATGTAGACATTGGCGAGCGCTTCGATGCTCGCAAAAGGGCCCAGTTGAAGCAGACCTTGGGACTGGGGGATGGGTTTGTGCTTTTGGGATCCTCCACGTGGCCAGGTGAAGAAGCGGCCCTTTTGCGAGCGTTAAGGGCGTTACGCGGATCGCTTCCGGATTGCCGTTTGATGATTGTGCCGCGGCATGCCGAGCGCCGGGGGGAGATTCGCGATTTGCTGGAAAAAGAAGCTTCGGATTTGCGCTGGCACTTCAAGAGCGAAGGGCCTCCCAAAACCGAGGTCGACATTCTGGTGGGTGACACGAGTGGGGAGCTCAGGGCTCTCACGCAATTGGCTGATCTGGCCTTTGTCGGTAAAAGCCTGCCGCCTCATACGGAAGGGCAAACGCCTATCGAGTGCGGTTTGCTCGGCGTGCCGCTGCTTTTTGGGCCAGGAATGAGTAATTTTCGAAGCGTCCGCGATGGGATGCTCGAATTAGGAGCTGCCAAATTGGTCCAGGATGAGGAGGCCCTCATATCCCGCATCCTGGCTTTAGCGGTAGATGGTCATGCTCTCGAAGCTCAGTCGAAGAGACAACGCGAGTGGGCGGAAAATAATCAGGGATCCCTGGAGCGAACGCTAAAAGCGGTAGAGCGCTTGTTGGATGCCGGAGCTCGGCCCTCGCCTTAGAAGCGAACCGAATACGGTATAGGCTGAAGGATAATACCTTAGATTCACGGACTAGCGGCGGTTTCGACTACGCTGTATGATGAAAGCGAACTCGAAATGCTTATGAATAGTATCCTCTAAAATCGCTATAAGAGAATCTCGACCACTCACGACTGGAGCGTCGACCGACTGCGTCGGAATGATATCGCTTCGGCTGCGAACGTTTTGGGCGACGCTTTTGCGACCTACCCAATTACCCATTACATGTTCGAAGGGCTGGATGATGGTCCGGAGTGGTTCCGCGTTACGTTCGAATACCTCATTTAGGCGCGAGTTGTCCGAAACTAGACCGTTTTAGTCGCTCGAGCTGATGGAGAGATCGCAGGGGTCGCGTTAATTAGCGAGACTGGCGAGGAGTTTTCTACGCCTGAATTGGACCAGCAATGGAATAAGGCATACTTGGCCATGGGAGAGCAAGCGATGGAGCGGATCTTGAAGCACGCGGACGTTTGCGACGACAAAGTACCGTCATGGCCTTATCACTACCTCGGTATATTTGGAGTGGGGCAAGATTACCAAGTACAGGGAATCGGAGCGGCCCTAGTGCAAGCGACAAAACGCGAGGCTCTGAGTCATTCCGTTTCGGAAGGTGTGCCCCTCAACACCGAAGCGGTGGAAAATCACGCGTTTTACGAGAGGCGCGGACTCGAAATACCAAAGAGCTGCCCAGCGGATTCCATTCGAACCTGGTCAATGGTCTGGCGTTCTCGCTTGCAAAATTAGGAGGGCTTCGGCTCGCGAGTTTGTTTTCTGCCCTCTGAAAGTGCTTTGGTTTACCTGCATAAACAAGATTGCCGCTCGAATCCGGGTGTTAGCGCGGGTTTTGGAGGCGAAAACGGATCACCAGGTTTACAGAAAGGACTCGAGGAGACTATATTGACCCCTTTGGGACTTGCAGGAGCGCGAATTTCGGCATCTAGGTGTCGCGTTCCGCTTGACAGGGGAAAGGCAAATCGGATTTAAACGCCTACTATGGCAGAAATAGATGAAAAGTGGCCAGATAACGCTCCGGGAAAGTTCTACGTAGACGAGCAATGCATCGACTGCGATCTTTGCCGTGAGACAGCTCCAGACTTCTTTACGAGAAACGAAGACGAGGCGTACTCTTTCGTACATGCCCAGCCGAAAACGCAGGATGACATTGATCTCTGCATGGAAGCCCTAGAGGGCTGTCCAGTAGAAGCAATCGGCGATGATGGCGATGAGGGCTAGGATCTAGCTGCCAGAGGACTCAATCAATTCTGGATTTTGAACGCGTCCAAAAACGGACGCGTTTTTTATTTGGCCAAATGGAGACGTAGATCTGCACCTAAGCGGTACCAGGCGACGTTCGCGAGCATTGGAAAAGTAATCCCCAATCTCTTTTGGGGAAACTGCCTAATATCTGAGGAAGACTCCTCATTTTATAGTAAATAGTTTCAGACATACGGAACCGTGGCGATTGCCCGGCCCGTGAAAATTTTTGGCGACCAAGGGAATAATGAGGTCTGTATTCCAGGGAAAGCTCATTCAAGCTCAGCGCATACCGTAAGGCGCCTCATCTTCTCGCTAGACGTCTATACCGCCCACG
>JAYZHU010000034.1:0-8706 GCA_036166175.1 Verrucomicrobiota bacterium
ATCGCAAGAATTGGCGGAGCAAGAGCGTAAATGCAGCCATTCCCGTATTGCTTGCGTTTTTTGTCAGGCGCTATCAAGTAGTAGATTGCAAAATTCAAATGGGCGGTTGGCGTTTCGTCTTTTGGTGAACGCATCGAGTCATTGAGGCTAGCCAGGTTTTAAAAGGAATCCGAGGCGCCGCATTCTCCGGAGCCCTCAGAAATCCATGTCGACGAAAGATAAAACCAAAATGTATCTCCACAAGACCGATCCGGATAAGGATGCGGCGATTCAGCGGTCATACGACGATGCATTTCGTCCGAGTGAAGGTTACCGTAAATCGATGCCGGATATCATGGATTCGGTGGAGTCATCGCAGGATGACCCGGTGCCAATTCAGCAGGTTGGCGTATCGAACTTCCGGCTTCCTCTAAAGTACAGGCGCCGGGATGGCTCGATCCTGGAGCTCGAGACTAGTGTCGTGGGTACCGTATCTTTGGAAGCGAGCCTCAAGGGAATCAACATGTCTCGGATCATGCGTTCCTTCTATGAACGAAAGGGCAAGGTGTTTACGCAAGAGACAATTCAGGCAGTCCTTGAGGGATTTCGCGATCAGGTGGAAAGTCTCGATGCCCGGGTTTTGCTCAATTTCAATTATCCAATTGTCCAAGAGAGCCTCCGTAGCGGACTGAGCGGATACCAATATTATAAAGCTGGAATGGAAGGTCACTTGACCAGGGATGGCGTCTATCGGAAAAGTATGGTTTTCGATTTTGTCTACTCTTCAGCCTGTCCTTGTTCGGCGGAATTGGCTGAGCATGCCAGAGATATCAGGGACGCCTATTCGATCCCGCATTCACAACGAAGCAAGGCTCGGATCTGGGTGACGTTGGCTGATAACGCCGGCGGTCTGTCTTTTGAGGAAATCCAGGAGCATTGCCAAGACGCCTTGAAAACGGAGACGCAGGTGATGGTTAAGCGAGAGGACGAGCAAGCCTTTGCCGAACTCAATGGCGTCTATATCAAATTCGTCGAGGATGCGGTTCGCGCTATTTTCAAGCGTCTCAATGCGGAACCTCGGATTGCGGATTTTCAGATCGCTTGTTCCCATCTGGAATCCTTGCACTCGCACGATGCGGTGTCGGTGATTTGCAAGGGAGTAGATGGCGGGTATCGGGGAGATTTCACCGATTTCAACGATCTGGTTTGCTAGCATTCAAGAGCTATCTCGCCAACTGCATTAGCCAAATGCGATGGTGAACGAGGGGTTGCTGAATCGGCTCCGATCCTCCACACTAATTTAAGATTAAGTTTGCAGAAATGTCACTGATAACGACTAAGACGCCTTTCACGGAAGCGGAAATTGAAAAGGAAGCAGAACGGCTCCTGGTAAAGCTGATGCACGTCGAGTGCGATTCGCGCCACTCCTGGAACATCGAGACCTGCCGATCGATTGCTCCGCTGACTCTGGAAATCAACGCCCTCAAGGAGGAAAAGGAAGCCGTTATCCTGGCCCATTCCTATGTGGAGCCGGAAATCATTTACGGTGTAGCCGACTTTTCAGGCGATTCCTACATGCTTTCCATGAGGGCCAAGGAAGCCCGGGCCAAAAGAATCGTATTTTCGGGCGTGGTTTTTATGGCGGAAACAGCGAAGATACTTTCACCGGAAGCGGAAGTCGTCGTTCCAGATAGAAATTCGGGATGCTCGTTGGCCGACTCTCTCACTGGGGAGCAGTTGCGAGAGTTGAAAGCCGCGTACCCCAATGCGGGTGTTGTGTGTTACATTAACAGCACAGCTGAAGTGAAGGCAGAATGCGACGTCTGCGTGACTTCTAGCAATGTCTATAAGATTGTGGCTGCTATGCCGCAAAAGCAGATTCTCTTCGTACCGGATCGCTTGATGGCGGACAATATCAGGGTGGAGATGGCAAAGATGGGTATCGAAAAAGAAATTGTCTCATCGGACGGCACTTGTATCGTGCACGATCAATTCGACCCTGACCTCATCGCTGAATCTCGAGAGAAGTTTCCTGGCTTAAAGGTTGTTTCTCATCCGGAGTGCACCCTGGATATTACTAGTGAAAGCGATTTTGTAGGTAGTACCAGCCACATGATGAAGTACGTTGAGGAAACGGAGGCTCCCTATTTCATGATGCTCACGGAGTGCGGTCTCGTAGAACGAATCGAAGTGGAAAGTCCGGAAAAGCGGTTCATCTCGGGGTGTAAGCTATGTCCTTATATGAAGATGAATTCATTGGAGAAGATTCGAGACGTTCTTGTCTCTCCCGAGCCTCGTCAGATTATCGAACTCGATGAAACGCTTCGATTGAATGCTCTCAAGGCGATTGATCGGATGTTCGAAATGAGTTAGTGGATACCATCAGAACAGATTGTCTCGTCATCGGCGCAGGGCTAGCCGGATGCGCTTACGCCCACTATGCATCTCGTCTGGGCTTGTCGGTGACTTTGGTCTGTTCGGACGAGTTGTCAAAAGGCGCTAATAGTCAATGGGCACAAGGCGGTATTATTTACGATACCTCAGTCAATGCGGAGCAGCTAAAAAGCGATATTCTGAAAGCTTCTGATGGCACTTCCAACGCCGAGGCGGTGGAATCCCTGGTCGAGCACGGGCAGGAAGCGGTGCAGTCACTTCTACTCGACGAGCTAGACGTTCCATTCGACAGAGAGGAAGGTGGAGAACTCAAATACACTCGGGAAGGCGGTCATTCGGATCGGCGGATCATTTTTTCCAAGGATCTGACAGGCATGGCGATTCTATCGAATATGCACGACCACGTCATCGGTTTGGATCGAGTGTCCGTTTTGACCAATACGGTTGCTGTCGATCTGTTGACGCTCTCCCACAATTCAGTGGATCCACAAGATAAATACAAGCCGCTTACCTGTATCGGGGCTTACGCGCTAGATACTCTTACCGGGGAAATAAAGGCGATCATCGCCAAAAAGACGATCCTGGCTACAGGGGGATTAGGGCAAATTTTTCAAAATACGACGAATCAGAAGGGCGTAGTAGGACACGGAATATCCATGGCCCATAGAGTTGGGGCTAGAGTTATCGATCTCGAATATATCCAATTTCACCCGACGGTATTTCTAAAAAAGAATTGCCCGTTGTTTCTCATTTCTGAAGCGGTTCGAGGCGAGGGTGGCGTTTTGGTAAACGCAAGAGGGAAGCCTTTCATGGATACAGTGCATCCCATGAAATCCTTAGCTCCAAGGGACATTGTAGCCAGAGCCATTCATCAAGAATTGATATCCTCTGGAGAGAATTGCGTCTATATAGATCTATCTGCGTTTTCAGAGGAATTCATCCGGGATCGTTTCCCGTCCATCTATCGGCGTTGCTTGGAGTGCGGCGTGGACATTACAGAAGAGCCGATACCCGTGGCTCCGGCGGCTCACTATTCCTGCGGAGGCGTATACACGGATCTTTCCGGCCGTTCGTCCGTCAAGAATCTGAATGCGATCGGAGAATCGGCCTGTACGGGATTGCATGGGGCTAACCGTCTCGCCAGCACCTCATTATTGGAGTGTTTGGTATCGGCTAAGCTTTCAGCGGAATCCGATTGTCAAGATATTGGGGCCGAGAAATTCCATTTACCTGATGTGAGAGAGTGGGAGAGTCCAAGTGAGAGTGCCGACGAAGTGCTTATTCAGCAAGATATGCGGCTGATAAAAAATACCATGTGGAACTACGTGGGCCTCATCCGATCGTCCAGGCGTCTGCAGCGGGCCCGGCGCATTCTTATCGAGCTTGATCAGGAGATCAGCGAATTCTATTCAGGAAATCGATTGACGCAGTCGCTCATCGATCTGCGAAACGCGGTTAAAACCGCCTTGTTGGTGGTCCATGCGGCGAGCCTAAATACGGAAAGCAAAGGAAGCCACTACATCGCTACCGAATCGGAAGATTTCGACGTTCCGTTGGCTCAGGTCGAGGATGCCAAGTAACACCGACCTGATAGGGTCGCAAGTTGGCCCTAGAATCTCATTTGGCATTGCCAAAAAGCGGTCAGGTCGAGATTAACTTGGATATGGCGGCAATATCGACACGCGATCTTCTACAGCAATTGAAATGGCGCTACGCCGTTAAGGAATTCGACCCGACCAAGAGAATTTCAGACGAAGTGATTGAGGCGCTTGAAGAGTCCTTGGTCTTGACGCCTTCGTCCTTTGGTTTGCAACCCTGGAAGTTTATCATCGTGGGGAGCCAGTCGCTTAAGGATCAGATGCCTGGGATCTCCTGGAACCAGCCTCAGCCAAAAGACTGTTCGCACATGGTTTTGCTAGCAATAAAGCGCGATTTCTCCGAGTCGGACGTTAACCGATTCATCGACTGCTTGGCCGAGGCCCGCCAAGTAAGCGTTGAAAGCTTGGAGGGTTATCGTAAATTCGCAGGCGGATTCGTCGCTCAGGGCGTACGTGAAGGTTGGATCGAGCATTGGTCAACGCACCAGGTTTACATAGCGATTGGGCAATTGATGGCTTCGGCGGCTCTCTTGGGATTGGATGCTTGCCCGATGGAGGGAATTCAAGCAGATGCCTACGATGAACTGCTTGGCTTGGACTCAAACGAGTACCATGTCGTGCTCGGCTGCGCCCTCGGCTACCGCTCGGAAGGCGATAAATACGCGTCGATGCCAAAAGCTAGGTACACAAAGGCAAGCCTTGTAGAGCGCTTTTAAAGCCAAGTGACCCGTGAGCGCAGTCTAAGCGGGATTGACAGGAGGGGCACTCTTTTTCATGGGTCCTCCTCGAAACTGATAAAATTGATCACGCAATGATCCGCATTAACGAAAATTTCCTTAAGCTCCAAGCCTCTTATCTGTTCTCGGATATCGCCAAACGGATATCCGTCTATCAAGAGGCGAATCCCGACAAATCGATTATTAAACTGGGAATCGGCGATGTGACGGAACCGTTGCCACAAGCCTGTCGAGATGCCTTTCACTCGGCGATCGATGAAATGGGTACGCGCGAAGGGTTTCATGGCTATGGACCAGAGCAGGGTTATTCCTTTTTGCGGGAAGCCATCGCGGAAAACGATTTTCAGGCACGGGGAGCGGACATTTCTGCGGATGAGATATTCGTTAGCGATGGAGCCAAATGCGATAGCGGAAACTTCCAAGAGATTTTCGCTGAGGGGATCAAGGTCGCCGTAGCCGATCCGGTGTATCCGGTATATGTAGACACGAATGTAATGGCTGGGCGTTCTGGTGGCAGCGTGGATGGACGTTACCAGGGTTTTGTCTATCTTGAATCCAAGCCCGAAAACGGTTATATTCCAGCTATTCCGAGCGAGCCGGTTGACCTCATATATCTTTGCTTTCCCAATAACCCTACGGGGGCTACGGCTACCAAAGAGCAGTTAAGCTCTTGGGTTGAGTATGCCAAAGAATGCGGGGCTTTGATTTTGTATGACGCGGCTTATGTTGCATTTGTCCGCGATAGTTCGCTGCCTCAGAGTATTTATGAGGTGCCGGGAGCGAAAGACGTAGCGATTGAGTTCAGAAGCTTTTCCAAGAATGCCGGGTTCACAGGTACGCGTTGCGCCTATACGGTGGTGCCTAAGGAAATGACTGCGGCGGACTCGCAAGGAGAGCAGCATTCGATCCACGCCCTGTGGAACCGCAGGCATTGCACCAAGTTCAATGGAGTTTCCTATCCCGTGCAAAAAGCGGCGGAAGCTGTCTACAGCGAGGCAGGCAAGGCTCAGGTTGAAGCATTGACGGATTTCTATCTGGAAAACGCCAAGATTGTTAAAGCGGCGATCGAGGAACTTGGCTATTCCTGCGTAGGTGGCGACAACTCTCCCTATATTTGGATCAATGCCCGGCGACCCTCCTGGGAATTCTTCGATCACCTCCTCAATGAGGCCGGGGTTGTATGTACTCCAGGGGCGGGATTCGGCTTTTGTGGGGAGGGTCACATCCGCATCAGCGCCTTCAACAGCCGTGAAAACGTGGAAAACGCTATGGAGCGAATTCGCTCGGCCTTAGCTAAATAGCGATTTGGCGGGCAATCGGTCGTTGCAGGGGATTCTAGTATCGGAATTGGGGCCTTGATCGGCGCTTGACAAGATAGAGACGATTTTCGACTGTCTGCGGTTCTTATGAGCATTATTGCCGACATTTTGACGATCATCCTCGTTCTCATCTCCGTGTTTCTTATCCTTGTAGTGCTCATGCAGAAGGGTAGTGCGAATGGCGGAATGGGAGCTGCAATGGGCGGGGGCATGGCGGAAGCGGCCTTGGGAGCGGAAACGACAACCGTGCTAACAAAAGTAACGCGTAATACGGCGATCGTTTTTTTCGTGATGGTTTTTGGCTTGGGACTCGCGTATATTTACATCAACAGCGCTGCCCAAGAGGCTGAGGACAATGCTCTGCCTGAATTTGCGGCTTCAGAAGAAGCGGGTCCCGGTCTGCTGGAAACGATTTCCGGCGCGGAGACCACTGCGGAGGAGGCGGCGGAGACCTTAGTTGAGCAAGTCGAGGCTGTCAGTCAGGAAGCTGAAAACGCGACTAGCGCCGCCACGGAACAACCTGAAAACTAGTCGCTGGGAAAACAAAATTCTAATGGCCGGGTACAAACGCGCAATGCGTCAAATCTCGGCCTTCCTTGTTTTTGCCTGCTTTCTTCACCTGGAGACACCCTCTCTCGAGGCGCAACGGAGGGTGACGCGGAACAGTCCTCTTGATACGGTTGGGGAAGCCCCGAGTCAAAAGCTTGGATGGGAGATCCTGCAACGATTCAGATCCATGGGATGGGACGGTGGCTACCAATGGCGTATCCAACTCAAGATCATGCCCCGCAGGGAAAAGAGCCGCTACATCAATGGGATTATATACGGCGATAGAAACGCGGAAGGCCCAATCAGCCGTATCGACATCGTCGAGAAGCCTGTGGATGTCGATGTGGGTGGAAACCAAATTGAGGGCTCTGTATTGAGATTGCTGCTGCAGTGCGGGGCGAATGCCTATGCCCTCCAGACGCGCTCCCTTGAAAATGGCCCTCCGATAGTAGTTGAGTCCGATGATATCTTGGAGGGTATCGCCGATTCCGAGTTTAGCCTTTTCGATTTGATGGCCCCTTACGTGTATTGGCCGCGATTTGAATACGAAGGCAGAAAGACATTTAGAGGTGGGCCCACGCACCTTTTTTGGATGTATCCACCCGAGGATGATGCATTTTTGAATAGCCGAATCAGCGGCGTACGACTCTACATCAGCGACCAGTTTAATGTTCTCACGCAAACGGAAATATTCGACAGTCAAAACGAGAAGCTGAAAACGATCTATATTAGTGGCGTGAAGAAGGTAGATGGCCAGGCCATCTTCAGCGGTATGGATGTTCGCAACGAATTGACGAGGGACAAGACCCGCTTGAGGATTATCGACGCTTCCATGGGTTTGGAACTACCTGGATCGCTGTTTAAGGCTCAATCTCTGATGGATGATTTGCAGAATCAGCAAATTCCATCTGTCCGACTGGAAGATTTCCAAAGCGTCGAATAGTTTCGTGCCGATTGGATTTGGGCCTGTATCTTAGGCTCATATCTTTTTGTAGTCGGTCCAACTTGGTTAGGGAAGGAGATGGCTAAAACCGGATACATCTTCTACATGCTCTATCCATTGATTCGTTTAGTGGCGGAATTTCTGATACTTCAATGGAACGGAATAGCAGTCGACGGTTTTGATGTCGCGGTCACTGGGTAGACCTCAAATCCAGAATGAGATGATTGGATACGAACTGACGCTATTCAGGGAACCGACCATCAGGCACAGAGATTAGCAAGGGCTCGAGAGCCCTGTATTCAGCAATATAAGTACGAATACTGGGCGAGCTCACGCGTAATTTTGAAATGGGTACCGAGTTTTTTGGCCGTTTTGACTGTAGTTGAATACTCAAAACCATGATTTAGCCCCGGTTTTGACATTTATTTTGAATACGTGTTGTTTTTGCGGGATAAATTGAGGTTTTTGTATGTAACCAAAATACAATAACACGAATTTTATTGAAAAATGCGAAGTAGCGATACTGAGTGTAAAGTAGGGCGTGAAAATTCTCCCGTTTAACAATACTCACATAACCACATAACCACATTATAATAATGGCCGTAAAGAAAAGCGCCGAGAGTTCACCTCTCACATTCGATCTGAAAGCAGATCTCATCGCAGTTCTGGACAAGTATCAATCCAGACTAGGTGGTGTATCGAAGAGCGAAATCATTCGTCACGCGATCTCAGGATTCGATTACAAAACCTTTCAACCGGTGGTCGAATCGCATCGCCAAATTTCGGTGCGCTTGCCACTAAAGCAAAAGAACGCTCTGGTAAGGCTAGCGAAGAGCAAGAAAGTCAGCATTGGCGAATTGCTTCGCGCGGCTCTTGAATCGCTTCCCGCAAATCCGGCGAGCTCTGGAATAGAAAAAGCGGCCCCTAAGAAGAAGGCAGCCCCTAAGAAGAAGGCCGCGACTAAGAAGAAGGCAGCCCCCAAGAAGAAGGCAGCTCCCAAGAAGAAGGCAGCTAAGAAAGTAGCTAAAAAAGCAGCCCCCAAGAAGAAGGCCGCGCCCAAGAAGGAGGCAGCTAAGAAAGTAGCTAAAAAAGCAGCCCCCAAGAAGAAGGCAGCTAAGAAAGTAGCTAAAAAGGCGGCCCCAAAGAAGAAGGCAGCTCCCAAGAAGGAGGCAGCTCCCAAGAAGAAG
>JAYZHU010000035.1:0-8248 GCA_036166175.1 Verrucomicrobiota bacterium
TTTTCCACGAGAATCTTGGCATGCTCGCCCGTGCAGCTGCATACGTCAAGCAGCTGAGCGAGAGCTGGATCTAACTTTCGTAATAGGTAGGCCAGGCGTTCGCATTCCTCATTATAGTTCTTAATCGAACGATAGTGCTGACCGTACCATTTTGCGAATCGGCTGTACATGAGAGGCAAAAGGTCCGCGTGGGGAGCGGGCGCCGGTCGAGGTGATAGGTTTTGGCGGAAATTTGTTGAGGCAAAACCGATTATAGGCCGTATCATTGGGAGAAATCTGAATTATCGCTTCGCATAAGGCCTGGATGGGCCTATGAGAAGGTTGTGGATATATGCGCGACTACTTTTTAAGGCGTCTTCTTCTAATTCCGCCCACAGTGCTGGGGGTGACGCTTATCGTATTCGTCATCACGAGATTCGTTCCTGGCGGGCCGCTTGAGAGAGCGATTATGGAGGCCCAAATGGCCAGCGCGGGTCAAGGCGCTCAAATGTCTGGGGGCGGAGGTTCGACGATGGGCGAAGGCTCTGGGCTTTCGGATGCCCAAATGCAGGAGCTCAAAGAGTACTATGGATTCGATAAGCCTGCCATAATAGCCTATTTCAATTGGTTGGGAAAGCTGTTGCAGGGAGACCTGGGCACCTCGACCCGGTACCAGGATTCAGTTTGGGGCCAGATCAAGAGCCGTTTTCCCATTTCGCTTTTCTATGGAGTGACGACCATGGTTATCACATACATCGTATGTATCCCCTTAGGGATGGTTAAAGCGATAAAGCACAGCACCCCCATCGATACCTACTCCTCTATACTTGTATTCTTTGGGTATTCGATCCCTGGATATGCTTTGGGATCTTTATTGCTGCTTTTCTTTTCCGCGAGGCTCGGCTGGTTTCCCATGGGTGGATTCAAGAGCATCTATTTTCAGGATCTAACTTTCCTTGAAAAAGTTGGCGATATTGCAAGCCACTCCGTTCTGCCTCTTATTTGCTATTTGGTCGGAAGCTTTGCCGTAACGACGCTGCTCATGAAGAATCATTTGATGGATAATATGGCAGCCGACTACATGCGGATGGCGATATCCAAAGGGCTTTCCTACAAGGAAAGTGTTTTCAAGCATGCTCTGAGGAATTCGATGATTCCGATAGCGACGACTTTTGGGCAGAATATCACTCTGATTCTTACGGGTTCGTTTCTCATCGAAACGATTTTCGATATTGATGGTCTGGGACTGCTCGGAATAAACGCCGTTTTCGATAGAGACTACCCGGTGGTTATGGGGATAGTATTTCTATCGAGTCTCCTGCTTCTGCTGGGAAATGTTATATCCGATGCCTTGGTGGCGATCGTTGATCCCCGAATACGTTTCAAATAGCCCGTTGAGATGCGTCTGAATCCGCTAACAGCCAAGAAACTTAATCGCTTTCGCCACATCAAGCGAGGCTATTACTCCTTCTTGGCCATACTATTCTTGACGGTGTTGAGCGCCTTCGCGGAGTTACTCATAAATAGCAGAGCCTTAGTTGTCCATTATGAAGGCGAGTATTATTTTCCCACTTACGGCGAATTTATTCCAGGCGATACATTCGGTTTAGGATACTCTTATGAAACAAACTATCGAGACCTGAAGGAGCGATTCAAAACGGAAGACTCCGGGAATTGGCTACTCATGCCGCTTGTGCCCTACGACCCGTTTGAGAACAACGAGTACGGAGGCATTTTTAAGCCGACTCCTCCGTCGTTTTCCGATCGGCACTTCCTGGGTACGGATACGACGGGTCGCGATATAGTAGCCCGGCTTTTTTATGGTTTGAGAATCGCTCTCCTGTTTTCCATGGCCTTTCTCGTTTTGACTTATGTTATTGGTATAGCGATCGGCTGCCTGATGGGGTATTTTGGTGGATTGGTGGATTTGGTCGGCCAAAGGCTGATTGAGATTTGGTCGAACATGCCGTTTCTTTACGTGGTTATAATCGTATTTTCCGTTGTTCCTAGTGCTTTATCGAACATCTCACGTATCCTAATATTGCTTACGATTATGGTGGCTTTTTCCTGGATGGGAATGACTTACTATATGAGAACGGGATCTTATAAGGAGAAGGCTCGGGATTATGTAGCCGCTGTAGAGGCGCTTGGTGGTGGACCTATTAGGACCATTTTTCGTCACATTATCCCTAATACGCTAGCCACTATCGTGACGTTCATGCCTTTCACGATCGTAGGGGCCATTACAGCGGTGACGGCGCTGGACTACCTTGGTTTTGGTTTGCCACCTCCAACGCCTAGCTTAGGTGAGCTACTAAAACAAGGTACCGATAACTTAACTACGGCCCCGTGGATCGTCGCTTCCTCGTTTTTCGCTCTAGTCTTTTTATTGACCTTAGTGGCATTCGTAGGGGAAGCGATTCGCGAGGCATTCGATCCCAAGAAATTTACAGTTTACCAATAATTGAGGAAATCAGCCATGAAAATATTACATAGCCTAGCAACATTAGCAGTTCCCCTTTTCGTCTTTTGGGGGTGCTCCTCCAAGAGTGATGAAAGCTCAAAAGAGAAGGATCCGGAGCTGCAAGCGAAAGCTGAGAGTCTCAAAGCCGAGGTGGAGGATTATTATCGGACAAAGGTGGCATTGCCGATAGAGGTCCAAGATCAATTGGAAAATGGGGAGGTCACGCAAGAGGAGATAGACCAGCGCGCTGCTGCCGGCGATTTTCCAAAATTCTTTCAGTTCAAGAACTTGGAGAATCTACCCACAGACCTCGCTTGGGAAGATGGATCGGATCTTCCGGAGATCGGCTCCCCGAAGGCCATTAAAGGAGGCACTTCCTACGGGACGATTCAGGACTTTCCTAGAACGCTCAGGACAATTGGGCCGGATAGCAATGGTTCTTTCAGGACGCTTCTCTTGGACGATGTCGCGGTGCTAATCGCTCACAGACATCCAAATATCGATGAAATCGGGCCCAACGGATTTCGCTACATTGCAGGTCTGGCAAAGGAGTGGGCTGTTGATAAACGGAGCCAGACTGTATACATTCGAATCGATCCCAAAGCTCGCTGGTCGGATGGCGAACCGATTACCTCGGACGATTTTCTGTTCAAATTCTTCTTCATGCACAGCAGCTATATCAAGGCTCCTTGGTATAATAATTTCTACAATCGATTTTTCTCGGGAATTACCAAATACGATGATCTAACGTTCTCAGTCCGGGTTTCGGTAGATAAACCCAACTTCGCCACCTACGTTCTGGAAGACATTCCTATTCCGGAACACTTCTATGGTGAGCTGGGAGATGATTTTCCGGAGCGCTATCAATGGCGCTTCGCCCCAACGACTGCGGCCTACACTCTCAAGGATGAGGATATTCGGAAGGGGGAATCCCTCACCTTTACAAGGCTGGAGGATTGGTGGGCCAAAGATAAAAGAAATTTTCGCTACCGCTACAACTACGATAAGCGGCATATAAGGGTCGTGCGCGATGTCGCCAAGTCCTTCGAAATGTTCAAGAAAGGCGAGCTCGATGCGGCAAGTTTGACGCTGGCTGAATACTGGTATGACAAGTTGCCTGACGATGATCCTCTCGTCGAAAAGGGATTGGTTAAGAAGGCCGTCTTTTATAATCAGCGTCCGCGTCCTCCTTATGCGATGTGGATCAACCGGGACAAGCCATTGTTGAATGATCGTAATATACGTTTAGGTATCCAATATGCATCCAATTGGCAGCTCGTCATCGACAAATACTTTCGCGGGGACTATCAGCGCCTCAACCATACTGCTATTGGTTACGGCCCGTTCACGCATCCCGGAATCAAGGCAAGAGAATTCTCGGTAGACAAGGCCCTTGAGCATTTCGCGAAGGCAGGATTCACCGAGCGCGGTCCAGATGGTATCTTGGTCAATGAAGCGGGCGCGAAATTGTCGGTTTCTTTAACGACCGGATACACCACGCTGAAGGATGCCCTTACAATAATCAAGGAAGAGGCGGCAAAAGCCGGCTTGGAGTTTCGTCTGCAGATTATGGATAACACCGCTGGGTTTAAGCTGGCGATTGAGAAACAGCATGAAATTCATTTCATGGCATGGGGCTATGGCGCTGAGATGTATCCTCGTTATTGGGAAACCTTCCATTCAGTGAATGCCTACAATCCCGATGGGTCGATCAAAACTCAGACCAATAATCTCAATAGCATGAACATGTCGGAATTGGATGATCTTATAGATGGGTATCGAGCATCGATCGATTCGAATGAGATGATAAAAATGGCTCATCGCATGGAGGAGATTATCCATAATGACGCGTCGGTTGTACCCGCATTTCAAATACCTTTTTACCGTATTGGCTATTGGCGGTGGAGGCATTATCCTGATGACTTCAATTTGATGATAAGCGAGAGTTCGAGCGAGTTCGCTTTGAGTTGGATGGACGTGGAGGAAAAGAGAAGAACTCTCAGAGCATTGCGATCTGATGAGACATTTGAAAAATCAATCAAGGTGTACGACCAGTACAAAAACTAGATCGACCTTATCAGTTGAGGAATGGGCGCTAGCGATCTCTTACTATCGGTTGAAGGCTTAACGACTGCGTTCGATACGGACGCAGGGCGAGTGACGGCGGTGGATGGCGTTTCATTCGATCTTGCCGCTGGTAGCACCTTGGGAATCGTGGGCGAATCAGGCTGCGGGAAGAGCGTTACCGCCATGTCCATCATGAGACTGCTGCCGCGTCCCGCCGGTAAGATTATATCTGGCCGGGTCCAATTCGAGGGGGAGGATTTGATTCAAGTTCCTGATGAGCGGATGCAGGCAATCAGAGGAAATGAGATTGGGATAATTTTTCAGGAGCCGATGACGGCTCTGAACCCGGTTCATAAAGTGGGACGTCAAATCGCCGAGTCGATATCGATTCACGAAGGTCTGAATAGGAAGGATGCGCTGGACAGGGCCGTCGAGATATTGAGAACGGTGGGAATACCCGCCCCAGAAGTTCGCATCGACGAATATCCGCATCAACTTTCAGGCGGAATGAGACAACGCGTGGTTATAGCGATAGCGCTGGCTTGCAGGCCCAAATTGGTGATAGCCGACGAGCCGACGACGGCCCTGGATGTCACTGTACAAGCTCAGATATTGGAGCTTTTGCAGTCGTTGCAGAAGGAACTCGGAATGGCGGTTATCATGATCACGCATGATTTGGGGGTAATTGCAGAAACGTGTAGCGATGTAGTTGTTATGTATGCAGGAAGAGTAGCAGAGAGAGGTAGTGTCAGTCAGATTTTCGACAATCCCCAACATCTGTATACAGTTGGTTTACTAAATTCTATTCCGCGATTGGATTCGCCACGAAAGCAACGTTTGAATACAATCGATGGACATGTGCCGGGATTGATGGAGATGCCCGTCGGGGCCCGCTTTGCGCCGCGGTCTCCTCATCATCGGATTGCGGAGTATTTGAATTCCGCTTCGTTTAAGGAAGAACGTCCAGGAATGGTAGAGGTCGACACGGGGCACTGGGTCGAAGATTGCTCTTACGTTCGTGTAGAACAGTAAAATCGATTTATGGTAACAAGCGCAGATGGTTTGAGTGAGGCTCAACTCCTTGATGTAAAGGGGTTGAAGGTTCATTTCCCGGTCAAGGAAGGCATATTCTCGCGAGCCAAGAAGTTCTGCAAAGCTGTTGATGGCGTTGACCTGAGAATCCGTCCTGGTGAAACCTACGGCCTGGTCGGCGAGTCGGGTTGCGGGAAATCCACTTTGGGGAAGGCGATCTGCCGATTGCTTAAGCCTACGCAAGGCGAGATAAGGTTTTTAGGTCAGGAGATCGGGAACCTGAGTAGAGCGGCTATGAGACCGTTTAGAAGGGACATGCAAATAGTCTTTCAGGATCCGGCTGAATCCCTTAATTCCCGACATACGGTTCGCCAGATTATAGAAGAGCCCTTTATCATTCAGAAAATAGGCGACCAGGCATTTAGAAGCGCGAAGGTCGAAGAACTGCTCGACAAGGTTGGTTTGGAGTCGAAAGCGGCGGATCGGTATCCATTCGAATTCTCTGGCGGTCAACGTCAGCGTATAGGAATCGCGAGAGCCATTGCCCTAGAGCCAAAGCTAATCATATGCGACGAACCGGTCTCGGCCTTGGATGTGTCAGTGCAAAGCCAAATACTGAACCTGCTGATGGATTTGCAGAAAGAATTGGGCGTGTCTTATCTTTTCATAGCCCATGATCTGGCAGTGGTGCGGGTGATTTCCGATCGCATTGGGGTAATGTATTTAGGCAAACTGGTTGAAGAAGCCCCGGGAGATGAGCTATTCGACAATCCAGTTCATGAATACACTAAGGCACTCCTTTCGGCGATTCCCACGCCAGATCCTTCCAGGAAGCATGAAAGGATTGTGCTGAGAGGAGATGTCCCTTCGCCGATCGATCCTCCCCCTGGATGCGCTTTTGCCCGGAGAAGCCCGATTGAGGTGAGTGAAGAAGTGGCGTCGCAAGAAGGGCGCTACGAGGAAATTAGTCCCGGTCACTGGGTCGAGTTGCATCCAGCGACGGTAGCGGACTACGACAGATACTCGAGTCGTTGATTTCGCCAAGATCCACTGCAACCGGGTAATACAATAGCCTGGATTGACTCGTTGAATTCCTAGCCCCCAAATTAACTCTCCATTGTCCAACTACCTCCAAGCGCAAAACTTGGATCGAACCAGAGCTAATAGGCGCGCACACCGTTTTGTTCATCAACGTTGATTGCCAAACTGGTGAAACTTGAGCGGGCTCCAGTTGCCTTCCCCAGTGTCTGTAGAGCCTCCGTCTAGCTGATAATCCTTCTGGACCTAGATAATTTGAGCCCGATTCGAGGGGCCAAAGCTCTCTCGGAAGGATCGGATCCACCTCCAATGCGTGGGTCCACAACTCGATTTCTTCGTTAAACCAAGAGGGAAATCGAGGCCTTGAGATTTTTTTCTTAGTCATTCTGGAGACAAAGTCCAAATAATCGGAATATCGGGAATTGATGACTGAAAAATCCCAAGCCTTGCTTACGTGATCCTCGTTGGATTTAACGCCTGAAAACCGGCCCTCGAAAAATACCACAGAAGATGGATCGATGCGGCGGTTTTCAAAATCAGACGACCAACCCTCTAAACTTCTGGGTGTGATCCAAAGACTCCCTTGTAGTTTACCGAGCCTCATGTCCTTCATCCATCTCCTGAGGGCCTGGCGCTCCCGGGTCCGATTTCTAGGAAGATCGAAGGCTATTAGTCTCCATTTTTTGTCCCAAGGGGGATCCCACTCAGATTCGAGATCGATACTGCTTTTGACCAATGATTTGCCTCTGGTTGTGAGACAAGCCACCCAACTCGCTTTCTCGCTAGTTTAATCGACTGCGATCAGTCCCTTTTCTCTTAGATGCTCAAGGCGTCTCGAAAAGTTCTTATCAAAAAAAGATGAGAACATCTTCTGATGCTGAGGGATAGTAATCATTCCCTCTAAAGCACTACTTCCCAATGCGGCGAGCAGTTCCAGAAAGTAACGTGACTTCTTGGTATTTGACGAGGGCGTAGCGAGTTGAAACGGTCAATTTACCCATCAACGTTGATGAGTAAAATACAAAGCTCGATAATCACAAGGAGCGCTGAGGGAGGTGGGCTTGGGCGTTTGGTGAGAGGAATCAGGTCCGAAAAAGAATCTGCTCTCTTTGGAAAAGGACAGTCGCTAGGCGCATCACGAGAATGGCGTAGAGGATCGATGTAGTCAGTGAGATTGTGAAGTACACGGGTTCGGACAGATCGCCGAAAATCTGTTTCATCGTTAGGGAAATATTCAAGACAGGTACAAATGCTGTATAGATACTGGATTCAGCTCCTAATATGGAGGATAGAATGGCGGGAAGAAGCACGACTGAGATGAATGGGAGTATATAGGTTTGGGCTTCTTTTTGATTCCGGGCAAAACTGGAGATGACCAATAGCAGGGACGAGGTGAAGAGGGCCAGCGGAATAACAAGAAGAAGCATCCAGAAAATAGACAGTAGATCAAAAGAGATTTGGTCTCCGATCAGGTCTTTGAAAAGATCAATCCCTAGCGTTAAAGGAGCTAGAATTCCGGTAATGGCGCAGAACGAGGCGATCAAGCTTATGAGCAAGATCGTATATAGCTTGCCGCGCACGATCTCTTCTCTGGAGGCGGGTGAGACGAGTAGCGTTTCCATCGTGCCCCGTTCTTTTTCGCCGGCGCACAGATCGAAAGCCGTTTGG
>JAYZHU010000036.1:0-6645 GCA_036166175.1 Verrucomicrobiota bacterium
CAACTGTCCCATAACCTGGAGCGATCCTACGGTGTCCACTCCAACTTGAGTGCCCTCCGGGAATCGTTCTCGAACCGCGTCCACCCAAGCCCCACTATCTTCGAGAAGCGTCTCTCCATTTTTAAATTTGGCCAGCCGATCTGCATGTCTGCCGATGAGCAGCGTATTGGCTCCTCTCGAGGCCAGCATCTGAGCGGCCCACTGCCCGACGAGACCGTCGCCCACAACCACAGCGAGATCCCCCCGCTCCAATCTTGGCCGGTCACCGCAATTGAATCCTACTTGGGTCAGGACCAATCCCGAATAGGCCACTGGATCCAATCCAGGCGGCAATTTGATTACCGCACCCGCTCCTGATACCGAGGGCGAAATATGTCCTGCTCTGGGCTCGAACATACCGGTGACTGCACTCACCGAAACGAAGACCGAATCGCCTTTCGACAAATCAGACGCCTCCGATCCTACCCAATCCACAGTCCCCACTTTTTGGTAGCCCGCGATAACAGGAAAGGGGTGCGGGTCTCCAGGTCGCCAGGGTGTATCCCCCTCAATACGTTCGCCCCGCAGATAGGAGCCTTCCGTTCCGTTGCTGATCCAAGAGTGGGTCACGTTGACTACTACCTGATCCGGACCTGGGTCAGGGCAATTGACAGATTCGAAAACTACCTGATTCCGGTCCTTGAAGACCACCGCGCTCGATTTCATTAATGTGATAAGTCTTGGGAGTTTGCGATCGCTACTCGAGAGTTGCCGTAATCACGGCGATGCCTTCAGTCTTGCGGGCAGCCATTCGCCTCGATAACGACTATCGCGCCTCCGCCTGCGACAAAGGAATTTGACTAGTGTATCGTAAAATGGAGGACTCGCTTTACGCCGGCAGATCGATGGCCAAAATATTATTGCAAGCTACCACCATGCCCCTTCAAAAATTCCTTTTAGTTACTATACTAGCGCTTTTTCTACCTCTCGCGACGATCGGACAAAGTCCGAAGCACGACCTCTATGTCTGCGCGGCAGTCAACCGGAACTACGTTATCGGATCGAAAATCACCACCACCAGCGGACTGCATATGCGCGAGGCCAACGGTCAATGGGTCCACGTCGGGATCAACGATCCCAGCGTCTTCGCGGTCTCCTTCGATCCCCGCGACCACGATACCTTCTACACCGCGGCCATGAATGGAGCGCTTAGGACAACTAACGGAGGCAAAAGCTGGCGGGTCATGACCGGCTGGGACATCACCGAGCCAAAAGACATTTGCGTCGATCCACACAATCCGGATCGCGTCTACTTGGCCCACCCTGGCGGAATAGCCGTTTCCGATGACAGGGGCATGAATTGGACCAGGCGCGAGCGGGGTCTTCCAGACCGCGGAAAATACACACAGAGCGTCGAAGTGGATCGCTTCCGCAATGGACATATCCTAGCCGGTTGCGAATCAGGCGTATATCTTAGCCGAAACGATGCCAGGTCTTGGAGAAGGACCTTGGCTACGGAAGAAACCGTCAACGATGTCCAGCAATCGCCTAACGACCCCGACACCTGGGCAGCCGTAACCCAAAGTGCAGGAGCCTTTATCTCGCGAAACGGGGGTAGAAGCTGGAGCGCCTTCGATCAAGTCCCCTCAGAAGCCGCCTTGTACAACATCGCTTTCGATCCCACCGATCCCGATCGCCTGGCCATTGGCAGCTACACCTATGGCGTTCTGGTCACGGAAGATGGCGGGGCAACTTGGAGCAGCCGCAATGAAGGGCTGCCTGAACCTCACCGAATCTGGCGAGTAGGCATCGATCCCGATTCGGGGAGCTTGCTAGCCAGCCTGTATCAAAAAGGATTATACGAGTCTTTGGACTTCGGAAAAACCTGGAAACAAGCAGGGCTCGAAGGCTCCGCCATCAACAGCTTCGTGTTCCTGCCGAAAACCAGAAACTATCCTGGCGTCGCTGAGATAGGTTTCGGAATAGGTTCTAGAAAATAGGGAATTCGCATGCTTCTTTATCGTACAAAGTTAGACTTCTGTTTCTTTGGGCTCATCTTCTTCCAAGCACTCGCCCTTGCTCAGCCCTCTTACGAGGGACCTCATCCAAGTTTGGAGATCGTAGAAGATCCCATGCGACGGAGAACCGAGTATTTGGCTCGGGTCAATGAAGTGATTGAGTGGCGGGCCGGCATCGTGAAACGCGGGGATGCCGAAAAAATGGATATGGCCTCCGTATCCGCAAACCTATCACTTAATCAAAACATAGAGGCCTGCAACGCCCGAGGATTGGAGTTAATGGAGAATCCTGGATCCGGACCGTTTTGGATGCTGCCGACTACCTGCGTAGCCTTCACAGGACGCGACAAGCTATCCGATGAAGCCCAGCAAGCGATTCGCCTGGCTTGGAAGGAATCATACCAATTTAGAGGCGATACGGAGAACCATTTTGCCATGTACTACACAATGCTGTACCTGATGTCCGAGCTCTACCCAAACGAGCCTGGTTCTGAATGGTACAACGGCAAGAGCTCTCAAGAGAATCTGGAGGAATCGCGCGACTACTTGATCGATTGGATGAACATCGCAACCACCATCGGACAGGGCGAATTCAATCCTACCCACTACATCGGCGAATACGCTATCCCTATGCTCTATCTTCAGTCCTGGGCCAAGGATCCGGAGATGCGGCTGCGAGGGCAGATGTTCCTAGACTTTCTCTATGCAGGGCTGGCTGCCAACACCTTGAATGGGGTTTTAAGAGGCCCCAATGCTCGCACCGATGACCTATCTGTAGTTGAACGCTGGAACAGTCTAAGTTCTTTTTTCTCTTGGCTGAACTTCGGGAATTGCCCCCCCACACGAGGATTCAGTTGGGGTAACTACTATGCGATCGTCGCTTCAAACTACTATCTCCCTGAAGTGATCTACCGAATCGCGATGGATCGCGACGAAAGCTTTACCCAAAAGGATCTCAAACGCTCACGCCATCGCTGGCGATACAGCGATGTCGGTAAAGCTCCCATCTACAAAACAACATACATGTCAAACGACTACGCGGTGGGATCCTATCAAGGAGGCATGGCAGACCCCATCCAATCGCACGTTTGGGATATCACCTGGGCCACGCCTGATCCGCGTGGCAGGCACCCTACCATCTTTTCCATCCATCCCTTCTCTTCGCAAAAAGCCATGCAGGCTTACTTTAACGTGAGACCAGATACCATGGTGAAAGCCGTCGCCGCGGAGGGAAAACCGTCCTACGACGTGGCTGACAAACTAGTAGGCTGCTCGCCATACGAGGAGGTGTTTCAACATGAAGATACGATCATCGCCCTCTATGACATCCCCCCTGGAACCCGCTTCGAACAGGTCAATGGCTTCTTTTCCAAGGACTTAGAGAATCTTACCGAGGATGAGTCGGGATGGATTTTCGCGCGCGGCGGAAATGCCTACCTCGCCTACCTTCCTATGACTGACTACCGCTGGAAGCCACACATGGCTTATAAGCGACTACCATCGACAGGCGATGGCTATCGCTATGAACGGGTTGAGTCGGGGAGCCAGGTGATAATAAGTCCCGGAAACAAGAATGGGACCATCGTCCAAGCAGCATCAATTTCCGAGTTCGATAGTTTTGAAACCTTCAAATCCGCTATAAGGAACCAGAGCCTGACCTTCGAACTTGAGCCCAAGCCCAAGGTGTCACTGAGCTCGTTCAGGGGAGATGAACTGGAATTTCGATACGGATCCGCCCCGAAGGTAAATGGGCAAGCCATAGACTACGATCGCTGGAAACTTTTTGAAGGGCCCTATCTCAATGCGGAGAAAGGATCGCGAAAACTAGAAATCACTCATGGGCGCATCAAACGTACCCTAGACTTCAATACGGTAAAGATATCAAATAGCATAGCACCGATATATTAACTACATTTCTAATAGGAGGTTTTCGGGGCACTCGAATGATAGATCAGCTATAATCAGTAACGAGGCGCTACTGATTTCGGAACCCAACTATCTCAATCCGCTGTAGAGGCACCATTGATCCCACCATTCCCCGCTCGATCCTCCGCGGGAATAGTAAGTCTCAAAGTGTTTGGCTAGCATTTTCTCGATATCGCATTTCGCGAATACAGTTCGATATTCTTCAGAGCTAATTTCGTAGGGCGGATTGCGAAACCACGATGAAAAGAGTCTTCCACCGGATTTTAACACGCGGGCAATTTCTTCTAGATAGCGTTCACTAACCGTTCGCGTTCCCAAATGGGTGAATACAGAGCCCGTGATAACCGAATCGAAGCTGTCACTGTCAAAAGGAAGAATAACTTCCTCGGGCAGCATTTTTCCCTTAGGGTTGTACATCTTATTTTTGACGTTGAGATGCACGAAACGCGTGTTGGGGATCCTAGATGCCAATTGACGATTGCAAAACTTGATACACTTTTTGATCGGGTCTAGCCCCGTGTAGGAACCTATACCTGTTTCAACTAGGCCTATCAGTTGGCGACCGTTCCCGCACCCCAAGTCTAAAATGTCAGCATTGTCCGACGCGATCCCCTGCTCCACAAGTTCACGGCCTTCCTGCAAGCTAGCTTCTATGCCGCTTTTTATATCTGGACGGTGACCGTACTTCGCTTTGGCGAATATCTTCTCCCAAGGAGGACTTTCCTCTATCATTTTTGGCACACCGCTCGGATATTCGGAAGAAACTACCAAGTCAATCTCCTTGAGTCGCACCATCTCTTGCAATGGTCTAACCAATCACTCATCCAAACAGAAGGCCGATTAAATCAAGCGAGGCGGGTTATGTTGCCAATGTATTTGCTTATCCCCAGTCGTTCTTTCTAGATTAAGATTCAGTTTTAAAACCTATAAATCGAGTACGCAAAATCATCATGTCGCATCGTCTCAGTCTTTACATCCTCTGCCTACTGGCCACTCTTCTCTTCCCCGGCAACGCCCTCATCGCAGCAAGCCCGGAAAAAAAGCTGAAGGAACTAGGCATCGAGCTGCCGATTCCAGCAAAGTCAATCGCCAATTATGTCGGAGCCACTCGAATGGGCAACGTAGTCTTTATGTCCGGGCACATCCCAAGAAAAGCGGATGGCTCCCTGGTAGCCGGCAAAATCGGTGCCGATTTATCTGTGGAAGATGGATACGATGCCGCTCGTCTATGCGGGGTCGGCTTACTAGCAACCTTGAAGGCAGAGATTGGCGACCTGTCCAAAGTGAAGCGTGTTCTCAAGGTATTCGGTATGGTCAACGCTACCGACTCCTTCACTGGGCACTCCCAAGTGATCAATGGCTGCTCCGATCTACTAGTCGAAATATTCGGCGAAAAGGGGAGGCATGCCCGAGCGGCTAGCGGATTCAGCTCGCTACCATTAGGGTCTGCTGTCGAAGTCGAAATGATCGTACAAGTCGAGCCACAGTAGCCTGTGCTACTTTCGTGATCGGTCGACTAAGGACAGGCGACCCTACCCTCAGTCGCTACCCAGCTAGGATCGCAGCGACCGCTTCGGCGACTCGATCGCAATCCGCCTCGCTATTGAAGATGTGCGTCGATACGCGCACTGCGTTCAGTCCCACCTCTGTCACACGGCGACAGCGCAGCTGATACTCCCTGGACATTCTATTATTGATTTCATCGAAATCCATTCGGTCGCTTCGGAAGGTCGTGATTCCTCTTCGCATGGATGCATCCTTAGGAGTGAGAACTGTAACACTGTCGATTTGCTCCAACCGCTCCCTTAAACGCTTAGCTAGTTCCATTGACCGATCTTCGATTCGCTTCTTCCCAATAGATTCCTGAAACTTCATGGCCGACCCCAAACCAGCGACAAGCTCGGTATTACGAGTTCCATATTCGAATCTTTGGGCTGTTGGATGCAACTCGAGGCGGTTGGGCAATTCGACCTCGGATACTGAGTAGGCTCCCACGTGCCAAGAAACAACGGACTCGATCCTGTCTTGGCGAACTAATAGTAAACCCGTACCTCGCGGACCACCCAGCCACTTGTGGCCGCTCGTCGCGTAGGAGTGGCATTTCATGCTGGCGAAATCGATCGGTATCATACCCGCGCTTTGGGCCCCATCCACGTGAAACCAGATTCCCTTTTCATCGGCCAATTTGCCTATCGCTTCCACATCCAAAAGGATTCCCGTCGGAGCCGTTATATGGCTTACTTGGATAGCCTTTGTCCGACTCGTAATCAAATCATTGATACGATTCAAAGTGTTCTCCATCGAGCTCGGGTCTGGATCAAATACTTTAACTCGAATCCCATCTATATTCTGACGATTAAGCCACGGAAAAGATCCGCCTGGATGAGCGTGGGACTCGAATATCACTTCATCACCGGCCTGCATTGGAATGCCTGAAGCGATGATTGAATTCGATTCCGTCGCGTTGCGAGTAAAGCATATTTCTCCTTCGCTCGATCCGAAGAAACGGGCAGCCACTTTCCTTGTTTCGCCTAGGATAGAATGGCCGGATTCCGAGCTCGCCTGCAACTCTTTCATTTTGGAAATGACCTCATCCTGAACCGCCTTTGGAACTGGGCCTAGTCCACCACAGTTTAGGTAGGTCCTCTTCTCGCTCAAGGTAAACTGATCCTGAACTGCTTTCCAGAAACCTTGAGGCTGGGTCGCATCAAAAGAATGCAAC
>JAYZHU010000037.1:0-7394 GCA_036166175.1 Verrucomicrobiota bacterium
GTGAACTGGCAAAATCGCTCCATTGGGGCCGAGGGGTTTATCCGAACTGCCTATTTGATAATGCTGTTCACCCACGTTTTATTGGCGATCGCCATCGTTCCGCTCGTGCTGCGAGTATTCTATTTGGCCATCAAAGGACGCTACGAAGCCCACAAACGCTGGGCTCGTTGGACCTATCCTATCTGGCTGTACGTTTCAGTCACTGGAGTTCTAGTTTACTTTTCGATTTATGTTTGGTTTCCGCCATCCACTTCTTAGGATTCGAGACCTAATATATGTCTTGGGAAATCCTTTTTGTGTTCGCCCTTCTGGCGCTCGCTCTGGCTAGCTTTGTTTGGGAAAAGCTTCCGCCAGACGTTACGGCTCTTTCCCTTTTCGCGATCCTACTAGTGACCGGCATACTGCCATCCGAGAAAGCCTTCTCGGTATTCTCCAATCCTGCTCCCCTCACCGTTGGGGCTATGTTCGTCATCAGCGCCGCTTTGGATAAATGCGGGGTTATCGAACGACTAGCGATGGGGCTTCAAGGGCTCTCTCGATTTAGCTACCGGCCCTTCCTCCTGTTCATTCTGCTCATAGCCGGCACCGTTTCCGCTTTTATCAACAACACGCCTGTCGTTGTGGTCATGCTACCAGTGGTGCTCACCCTGGCTAAGAAGGTGGGCGTCGCTGGCTCCAAACTCCTGATACCCCTTTCCTATGCTTCTATTCTGGGCGGCACGTGCACTCTCCTCGGCACCAGCACCAATATCATCGTAAGCGGTGTCGCTCAAACGGCTGGCGAAGAGCCTATGGGCATGTTCGAATTTGCCCTCGTTGGCCTTCCCCTATTCCTATCTGGCCTCATATATTTGATTATCTTCGGCAACAAGGTCTTGCCCGTACGTGAGACGCTTACCTCGATTCTTTCGGAAGACGAACGCCGGGAATACATTACCGAGGCTTTCGTCAACAGCGATTCGCCAGTGATAAACAAAAGCCTCGGTGAGTCTGGGCTCCTTAAAATGAAGGGCATTCGCGTCATTGACATCGTCCGGTCTGGATCGTCACTGCAAACGCGATTGAACGAGATCGTGCTGAAAGAGGGAGATAGACTAGTGCTCGCTTGCCACGCTTCGGGCCTAGCCAAAGCTCGAAGCATCGAGGGCCTCGATCTCGCCAGCGAAATGAACCTCGGGCTCGAGCAAATCGCGGCTCACGAGGGAATGATGGTCGAGGGCATACTGGGCCCCAACTCCGAAGTCCTTGGCAAGACGATCGAGGAAGTGAATTTCCGGCAGCGATTCCGCATGGTAGTATTAGCGGTGCATCGAAGAGGGAAAAACGTACGCGACCAGATAGGGTCCCTTCGTCTAGAATTTGGCGACACGCTTCTGCTTTTGGGTACCGACAATGCGGTTCAAAACCTACGGGCCAGTGAGGATATCATCCTCATGACGGACAATGCCATCCAATCGAAAACTTCAAAATGGAAGATAGGAGTCGTTCTAGCAGCCATTGCCGGCATCGTCATTTCAGCATCCACCGGCATCGCTCCCATCGCTGTCAGCGCGATCGTGGCCTGCGTCGTCCTTTTTGTAAGCAATTGTATCCGCCCGAAAGAGGGATATGGAGCCGTGCAGTGGAATCTCCTATTCATAATATATGGAATGCTAGGGATGGGCCTTGCCATGGAAGAAACGGGGGCATCCCTTTGGCTAGCCGAAAGCCTGACTGGGACCGTCACCGGCATCGTTGCGCCGAACTGGCAACCGTACATCATGCTGGCCTGCGTCTACCTTCTCACGAATCTGCTAACGGAGTCGCTTTCTAACAATGCCGCGGCTGTCCTCATGGCCACCCTGGCGATAGGAATCGCCGAAACCCTCGGCGTAAGCGTTAGACCATTTTTATTCGCCGTCGCGATCGCCGCGTCCTCCAGCTTCGCAACGCCGATAGGATATCAAACCAATACCTACGTCTACGGTGCAGGCGGATATCGGTTTTCCGATTTCACCAAGGCGGGCCTGCCTCTGAATATACTCTGCTTGTTTATATCCGTTTTCTTAATACCTTTGATTTGGGAATTCTAGAAACCGGGATTGAGCAGCTTATCAATGGCCCGTCGCTTCAATCATCGCTTGACACAAGGCAGGCGATGCCGCCAAGTATCCAAACGGCTCGCTGCTTACGTCAAATGAGCTCAACGGAAATGGGTTGGGAACGAAGTAGCGCACGCTCCCTCCTGCCGCCTGCAACATAGCTATCCCCGCAGCGATATCCCATGTATTCACCTTATGGGCAATAACTCCATCCATTAAACCAACGGCAACATATGCGAGCTGTATGGCGCTACTGCCAAAATTCCGGATCTTGAATCGGCTCTGCAGGGCCCTGTCATCGTTGAAGTTCCTCTCCATTTCACAATGCTGGCCGCCCACGATACTCTGCGACGAAGGTGGCGAGTTCGAAATACGTCTTTCCTGCCCGTCCGCAAACACGCCTTTCCCAGGACCACCATCGAAAACGGAACGCGACATATGATCGTAGATAAAGCCGTATACGGGTTGCCCCTCTTCCAGCAGAGCCACTGATATCGAACAAGATGGTATTCCTCTGGCAAAATTATTCGTGCCATCGATCGGGTCAACGAGCCAGGCAAAACGCCTAGAAACCGAAACCGGCGAGGAGTCTTGATCCAATTCTTCGCTCAAGAACAGATCGTCGTGAAATCGATTACTCAACTCGGACTCAATTGACTTGGATATGGCTAGATCGGCCTCCGTCAACCGCGATCCATCAGACTTCCATTGGCTTTCCACTTTTCCGAAATAACGGGCAAACGTCTCTGCTTGCCCCTTTAATAGCTCTTTCCCAAAAGCGATTCTATTGTCTAGTCCTCCACTCATTTCTTAGAGCCTGCGGGACATGATGATATCAGGGAAGCCAAATCCGACTCCCGTCCCCAACAAGTACCGATAGCCGTTTCTAAGACCTAAGCTCCCAAATGGATTCGCACTTTTTCAGCAAACGGCGAAAGGCCTCGGGAGTGATCGCCTGCTTAGGATCATCGCCCAAGCCCGTAACTGGATCAATGTTCGCTTCTATACAAAGGCCATCCGCGCCGTATGCGACAGCAGCCATGGAACAGGCCTCTACGTAGAGAGCTTTACCAACGGAATGCGATGGATCGACGACAACCGGCACCCAGGTTTTCTCTTTGAGCAGCGGAGTGATCGACTCGTCTGGATGATTTCGAAAGCCTTCCAAACTCGGCAAAGTGCCTCGGGGGCACAGTAAGACGTTTGGGTTTCCGAAATTAACGATATATTCGGCAGCCGATATGAACTCGTTAATCGAGCCGATATGACGTCCTCGCTTAAGCAGCACCGCTGTATCCGTTCCGGCGACAGCCTGTCCCACAGCCCTAAGAAGCGAATAATTGAGAGCGTTGCGCGTGCCGATTTGCAGCATCTGCACTCCCGCTTCCATAGCCAATTCCAAATTCCGCTCATCCATCACTTCTGTATTCGCGTGAAGGCCCGTTCGTCGCGAACCTTCCATAAGGATCTCTAAGGCTTTATCGTCCCCTTGATACGAATACGGATTGGTGCGCGGCTTCCAGACGCCTCCTCTGATGGCATGAGCACCCGCCTCTTTGAGAGCTTCCGCTGTCTCGTAAAAGCGGTTCGGATCCTTCGGATCGATCGTGCAGGGACCGGCTATCGCCAGAAAACGCTCGCCGAGCTCTATCCCCCCGAAAACCGTTTTATGCTTCTTAAGCTCCGATCGTATATCCAACAATTTATGAGGAGACTGAATTGTATCCACACGATCAATATAATCTAGCCCTTCAATGCGATTCATTAGCAGTTCGTGCCTTTCATCGCCCAGTATGGCGTAAATGCTTTGCACCGCCCCTTCAATCACTTGGATTTTGCAACCGAACTCCTCAACGATTCGCTTAACTTCAGCCAATTGATCGACTGTCAGTTTAGGGTTTTTCGGAATAATCATTTCACGTTCTATGTTAAGATTCTGGCGGTCTATGACAACCCTCATAAATCGAAACGAAATTGGCGTTTAGAACGCGATCTCAGTTTCATTGCCGATAACTTCCTGGAGCGACTGCCGCTTCCGCATAAGGTCGATGCTTCCATCGAGACGGACTAAGGCTTCCGGGCATTCCGGAAACGAGTTGTAATTTTTGGTCGCCATCGAGGAACAATAGGCGCCAACGCCTCCTATAGCAACCAAGTCGCCAATCTTAGCCTCGGGGAGGGATCTCGGATGAAGGGCCTCCGGGTCGGAAGGGGCGGGGGTGAGAATATCCCCCGACTCGCAACAATGCCCAACGACAATATAAGGCTTTGCCGTCCTTTCCTCGTCTTCAGGGATCAGCAGCCGGATTTCGTGCTGAGAACCATACATCGAAGGCCGTGTATTTTCCGTCATTCCTGAATCCATTTTGATGAAGCTATATCCGTCCTCGCCTGTGCTGGCTAGGTCTTGGACCTTGGATAGCAAAACACAACAATTGGCCACCAAGTACGATCCCGGCTCCACCTCCAAATGGATTCTCCTGCCCGTTTCCGAAGCGAAGTCTTCAAAAGCCTGCCTCATGGGCTCTCCAATCGCCTGCAGATCCGTAGTTGTTTCACCCACAATTCTGCCGACCTTATAGCCGCCGCCCAAATTCAGGTGAGTCGCGCCCTCAAAGTACCGCACCATATCGAGGCTAAGCGAAACAGCTCGTATCCAGACATTCGGGTCGCTACCACTTCCTATGTGAGTGTGGATTCGAAAAACGCTCAGCCCGTATTCCTCTGTCAGCTTTTTCGCATCTTCCTTGCTCTCGTGCCATATGCCAAAACTAGAAGCAGGTCCACCGACATTGGTTCGATTCGTTCCACCTGAACCCAGACCTGGATTGAATCGCAATCCAACTCGTGTATTCGGGAAACGCTTACCATACTGCTCTAGCTGATGAAGTGAGCAGGCATTGACGCTCATCCCTTTTTCAACGAGCTTGGCAAGCCGGTCATCATCAGGGAATTCCTGTGTACTCAACGATATTTCAGAAGCATCGTACCCCGCCAACACCGCTCTCTCCGCCTCGTAAATCGAACTAGCGTCAATCTCCAGCCCCTTGGCTCGGAAGAGTCGAAGAATGTTCGCGTTCGGACTGGCTTTCATGGCGTATCGAGCCGTCAATCCATAGGCATTAGGAAAAGCGAGAACCTGGTCCGCCGCCTCTCTTAAGCTAGCCTCATCGTAAACGTAGCACGGCGTCCCCATCTCTCCGCCTATTCGTTCCGCCAAGTCTTTATTAATGAAATTCGTGGTCAGCATGTTCGCTGTATGATCAATTCGCTTTATAATCGGGATTCAAGGCATCCAAGGATACTTGGAGAAGTCAGGTTTGCGTTTGTCGAGAAATGCCTGCTTTCCCTCAGCCCCCTCTTCAGTCATGTAATAGAGATAGGTAGCATTTCCCGCCAGCTCCTGCAGGCCAGCTTGGCCATCGAGGCCGGCGTTGAATGCGGATTTCAGGCATCGAATAGCTATTGGGCTCTTCTCAGCTACTTCCAATGCCCATTGCACACCTTCCGACTCAAGTTCCTCCACCGGCACAACTTTGTTCACCAATCCCATATCCAACGCTTCCTGCGCGTTGTATTGACGACATAGGTACCAGATCTCTCTCGCCTTTTTTTGACCTACGATACTAGCCAAATAGCTCGCTCCCAATCCGCCATCAAAACTGCCCACTTTTGGGCCAGTCTGTCCGAACACGGCATTGTCGGCCGCGATGGAAAGGTCACAAACCACATGCAGAACATGCCCTCCTCCAATCGCGTATCCAGCGACTAAGGCGATAACAACCTTCGGCATAGAGCGAATCAATCTCTGTAGGTCCAAAACATTAAGCCTTGGTACGCCATCGTCACCGACATATCCCGCGTGCCCTCTAACGCTTTGGTCGCCCCCTGAACAGAATGCGTACTTGCCATCAGAATGAGGGCCTGCGCCCATCAGCAATACAGCGGCGATCGATTGGTCCTCACGAGCATCGCAAAAGGCTTCATACATCTCGAATACCGTTTGCGGACGGAATGCATTCCGTTTCTCCGGCCGATTAATCGTAACTTTGGCAACAGCCCCCCACTTCTCGTAGACAATGTCTTCGTACTCCTTGGCCTTTGTCCATTCGGGATTGATCATGACCAGCAGTTTGCGAGTCGCTGTCACCCGCGCAAGCCTCGGTTTTCCACTATTACCTGTTCAGCCTTTGGGCTCGCTACGAACGGATTGAAATCCTCGGGAAACGGCGCCTCGAGATCCAACCCACGTTCCGAAATTGGATGCTCGAAGGCCAGTCTCGCAGCATGGAGCATTACTCGCTCCGGTTCCATCGGGAGACCCGCCAAAGGCCTATATCCATAGATTCGGTCACCGAGGATCGGGTGACCAACGCTCATCAAATGGACGCGAATTTGGTGGGTCCTTCCCGTATGAATACGGCAGCGCAATAGGGAGAAGCCTTGGCGAAACCGCATTTTGGCAGTCCAATCGGTCTTGGCCTCTCGACCGTGATCGCCCTGGCAGACCCGCATTTTGTGCCTCTGCGACGGGTTTCTCTCAATATTCTTGCGGATTGATCCGCTCATGAGTTCAGGCACACCTGAAACCAGGGTGAGATACTCTTTGACGATCGTTCGAGACCGAAAGCGCTCGCCCAGTAAACGGTAAGCCTCATCCGTTTTCGCTGCGACAATCAAACCGCTGGTTTCCCGATCGAGCCGATGAACGATGCCTGGCCTATCTTCCCCCCCGAGCGTACTCAGCTTGCCTTGACACAGGAAGAGCAAGCCATGGGCCAGCGTAGGCTCCGGTTTCCCCGCCCCAGGATGCGTTACCAACCCCGCCGGCTTGTTCACCACGATCAGATCTTCATCTTCGTAGAACGGCATCAACCCAAGATCAATGGGACCCATCGGCAAAGAATCAGTGGCTGGCAGTTTGAATCGAACAATATCCCCTGCCGTTACCAACCGTTTCTTCGTGACGGCCTTTCCATTCACTTGAACCAGTCCCGCATCGAGAGCGCGTTGAAACGCCGCTCGGCTGATCTCCGAATTCGCCTCAGCCAGAAACCGGTCAACTCGACAATTACGGCTTCCTTCTGGGACCACGAGCTCTGTTACGCCCTCTTCCAAATCAGTCAGAGAAAAACGCGTCGATCTCCTCTATGCACGACGTTTTCAGACTTTCGTCCATTCTTGCGTGTCGAAACCCGTTTTTGGCGACCTCCTCTACTTGCGTAGCACTCAGCCCGACTCGTGACGACAGGGTTTCCAATTCCTCGGTAATCGTGTTAGCGAAGCACTTTGGATCATCCGTGTTGGCCGTAC
>JAYZHU010000038.1:0-5409 GCA_036166175.1 Verrucomicrobiota bacterium
TGCGTTTAGCTATAAAGGACTAGACGTCGCAGATATTGACAGCGATCTCTAGTGAATTGAGTGGATCGTCGCTGGCAGGGATGAACTCCTGAGCTACGTAGCCTTTGTATCCGGTTTCAACGATCGCCCGCATGATAGCTGGATAGAAGAGTTCCTGTGTATCGTCTATCTCATGACGGCCAGGAACGCCGCCCGTGTGATAGTGACCAAAATAGGGATGGTACTCCTTAATGGTATCAATCACATCTCCTTCCATGATCTGCATGTGGTAGATATCGTAAAGCAGCTTGAATCTCTCGGATCCTACTCGGTCGCACAACTCCACGCCCCAAGGAGAGTTGTCGCACATATAGTCAGCGTGGTTTCGCTTACTGTTAAGTTGTTCCATGATCACGGTGACGCCGTGGCGCTCGGCGATGGGCACGATCCGCTTGAGTCCAATTGCGCAATTTTCAAGGCCTTGTTCGGCATCCATTCCTTCACGGTTCCCAGAAAAGCAAATCACATTCGGTGAGCCACCGTTTTTGGCTAGTGGCAAAGTGTGTTCAAAAAATTCGACGATCTCGTCGTGGTTTTCTGTTCGATTTAAACCCTTCTTTATCCCGCCGGGCACTCCTTTAGTCGTGGAGCATGTAAGCCCGTATTTCTTGACGGTTGGATAGTCCTCCACTCCAAGCAAATCGATGGCTTCCATCCCTACATCCTTCGCCTTCTGGCAGACTTCCTCGAGGGTTTGGTTCCTGTAGCACCACTTGCAAACGGAGTGGTGAATGTTGCCTTTCAGGCTCCCTTTCGATTCGTGGTGGACGGCTTTAACCGCGATGCCACTGGTTGCTGCCAGGGCAGCGCTAGAGGCCATAGTCTTTAACGCGGATCGTCTGGGAATTTCGTGATTCTCGCTCATAGGCTGGGATTTGTTTCGCATCAGGGAATAGCTGACTATTATCGGACTAGGCGATATTTTTCTTAGCCTAGCCTAATTAAAATCGTCCTCATTAATTTATTGGGGGACCAAAAAATGCACTCTTTCACAACCCGTGTTCGAGTAATCCAGTATCTACGTAGCTGCAAATCGTTAAGTGCTTATACTGGATCGGAAAGCGGTAGCGGCTGAGCAAGCGAAGGCTCGTTTCCTAGCCAGTATGAGCCACGAGATCCGAATTCCAATGAATGGAGTTATCGGAATGACTCATTAGTAGAGAGAGTCTTAGTTGTCGCCCGAACAATTGAGTCACGTGGAAACGCTCGAGGATTGTTCTGAGATCGTTGGTTGAATGCGGATGAGACTGAAAGCCCTGAGCTGAATTCGAAGGTGGAAGCTGCCGAGTTAAGCGAAAAACCAGCTCTTCTGGATTTGTCGGAGATCAAATCGATTTTCAGTGACAAAGATGCCGACGCGATTTCTTCGCTGCTCGCGCTATTCGTCCAGACGGTAAATGAGAACGAAGCGGAACTCGAAAAGATAGTTGGTACAGGTGGCGATTTTGAGCGAACGCGGCAACTATCTCACTCGATCAATGGTAGCTCTGCAAACTACGGCGCTGCCAAGCTGAAATCCATTGCTGCCGAGCTGGAAGAGGCCTGCATCGAGGAAAATTCGGGCAAAGCGGCAGAGTTGTTCGAGGAGATGAAGCATCAGTCGCGGCTAACGTTTGAAGCTGTTGACGAATACGTGACTTAGACGCTTATTCTGCTTTACACTTGTAAGCACATATCGAGGTCCATTGGAAGCGGGGGTGGATCGTAGAAGTTTGTCGCCGTGTCTAGGGTCTGTTAGCTAGCGAATCCTCTTGTCTTGGGTTTGCCTCGAGCTTATCGCTAGCCTCTTTTTCACGGGGAGATCCATGACGACCGAATTGAGCCAGAATTACGATCCAGCGAAAGTTGAGGCCAAGTGGTACAGCGCTTGGGAAGAGAACGGCTGTTTCGAGGGGAAGATCGACAGCGGGAAAGAGCCGTTTACCATTATGATTCCTCCGCCAAACGTGACCGGTGTGCTGCACATGGGACACGTGCTGGATAACGCTCTTCAGGATGTTTTTGTTCGTCGGGCCCGTCTTGAAGGGAAGTCAGCTTTGTGGTTTCCAGGCACTGACCACGCCTCCATCGCGACGCAAGTGAAGGTTGAGAAAGTGCTGCGAGATCAAGGGACATCGCGTCAGGAACTCGGCAGAGAGAAGTTTCTCGAACGGGCTTGGGAATGGTCGGAGGAACATGGCGGCGTGATTTTCAAGCAGCTCCGCAAGCTCGGCGCCTCCTGCGATTGGCGACGGTCCCGGTTCACCATGGACGATGCCTATCAGCGTTCCGTGCAGCATGCGTTTGTAGAACTTTACAATCGGGGATATATTTATCGTGGAAAACGCCTCGTCAATTGGTGTCCCGCTTCGCAAACCGCTCTCAGTAATGAAGAAGTGGATATGCGACCACAAAAGGGCAAGCTCTACAAAATGCGGTACGAAATCGTAGAGGAGCCAGGCCGATTCGTCGAGATTTCCACCACCCGCCCGGAGACGATTATGGGAGATACGGGTGTCGCTGTCCATCCGGATGATGAGCGCTATACCGACTTGGTAGGCAAGCATTGCTGGCGACCGTTTCCGAGGGAGGAGATCCCCATCGTAGCCGATAGGGCGGTCGAGAAAGACTTTGGTACTGGCGTGCTCAAGGTTACGCCCGCCCACGATCAGGTCGACTTCGATATCGGAAAACGCCATGGTTTGCCGCTCATCGATGTCATGAATCCGGATGGCACGCTCAACGGACTAGCAGGTGAAGAGTTTGATGAAATGGATCGCTTCGACGCCCGGAAAGTGGCGGTGGCTAAGCTGGAGTCTCTTAATTTGCTCATCGAAGCGGAGGACTACGACAATAATGTCGGCTTTTCCGAACGAGCTGGTGTACCTATCGAACCACGACTATCCGAACAGTGGTATCTTAAGTATCCGCGGGTCGAAGAGGCAAAACGGGCAGTTGCCAATGGTATCATTCGTTTTCATCCGAAACGATGGGAGAAGGTGTACCTGCACTGGCTCAACAATATCCAGGACTGGTGCATCTCCCGCCAGCTGTGGTGGGGCCAGCGGATTCCTGTCTGGTACCGGAAGGACTCGGATCGTAGCGATCCGGATAATTGGCATGTGTCCGTTGAAGGCCCAGAGGATCCTGAGAATTGGGAGCAGGATGAGGATGTTCTGGATACATGGGCATCGTCCAATCTCTGGCCATTCGCCACCTTTGGTTGGCCGAGCAGCGATCCCAAGGTCAGAGCGGAATTGGATTATTTCTATCCCACCAGTATGCTGGTCACGGGATTCGATATCATATTCTTTTGGGTCGCTAGAATGATCATGTCCGGACTCGAACTTACCGCCGAAGCGAAAGATTCGCTCAGCGATGAGGAGATCGATCGCCGGATTCCATTTAAGGATATCTTCATCCATGGTTTGATTCGCGACTCCAAGGGGCGAAAGATGTCCAAGTCGCTAGGCAATTCTCCGGATCCGTTGGACTTGATCGAGAAGTTTGGAGCGGATGGACTGCGTTTCGGTATCATTAATATTGCCCCCAGCGGGTCAGACATCCTGTTTTCAGAAGATCGTATCGAGATTGGCCGCAATTTCTGCACCAAGCTTTGGAATGCCTGCCGCTTCCGCCAGATGTCTGGCGATCTTTCTGGCAACGACTCGCTGGATAGCATTCTCGATAGGCTAGCAGGATCGTCGCTGGATGGTTATGGCAACTGGATTTTGAATCGGTTGCTGGAAACGACTAGAGAAATCGAAAACCAGTTCGAGCGTTTCGAAATGCATCAGCTGACCCATTCCCTGCACCGGTTCTTCTGGGGCGACTTTTGCGATTGGTATGTAGAGGCGGCTAAAGCCATGTTGCAGTGCAAGGACGATCCGCGGCACGGGGTCGCACTAGCTGTATCGGACTTGGTGATACGACAATCCTTGCAACTATTGCATCCCGTTATGCCGTTCATTACAGAAGAGCTTTGGCAAGCGATGGGCTGTAGGAAAGAGGGATTCTTTCTCCAAGATACGTGCCTTCCCAAGGCAGCTGAACTGAGCGAAGCATTGGCCTCGCGGGGTATCGCCATCGATGAGGCAGGGGCCAAGCGAATTGAGGAAACCAATGGCTTGATCTCCCAAGCCCGGGCGATCAAGGCGGAATACAATGTCGCTTCCAAGCGTGATGTAACTCTGTTTATTTCGCCCGCGAATGAGTCGAGTTCCTCGATCGTAGCCGCAAATTTGGATACGATCAAAAAACTGGCTGGCGCGGCGAGTATAGAGCTTCGCGACAAAGTAGAGAATTTGCCGGGAGCGGTCTCCGCCTTGGGAACGGTTTATCTAGACCTGTCCAGCGCCATCGATATCGCGGCGGAGAGAGAGCGACTCGGCAAAGAGCTAGAAAAGCTTGGTAAAGCCATTCGAGCAGGGGAGGGCAAACTCAACAATCCAAAGTTCGTGGATAAGGCCCCGCCAGCCGTTGTCGAAGGTGCTCGAAAGCAACTAGCCGAAACTCAGGGCAAGCGCGACGAGATAGCTCGCTTGCTGGAGAGTTTGTAGTGTGGGATTATAAGAGTAGATTCTATTTCGAGGGTACAAAGAAAAGGCGTTTTGTATCCAGATTCGAGGACGGTCATTTCTCGGTTTTTTCAGTGTTACTCCTTTCACGATATTAAGGAGGATTCCCATAAGGGCGCTCGACTAATTCGTGTTTTGTCTGACTGTCGGATTAGTTCTATTTGGAATGCAAACTCAATTTTCCCGAGTTCCCGTTTGTTTGATTCTCGGATTGCTCGTTCTATTCACTGGCTCAGTCGCAATCGATTTTGACGTTACGTTAGATATACTGGTTCAGCAGAGCTGGTGTCGGAGGTGGAGACAATCGTTGGCGTAGAGTACGCGGACTATTCCACTGAGGGTATAGAAACGTGAACCCCAATGGATGAGCCGTTTACAGGCAATGGCGAAATGATGGAAATACGTATCGCTGCGTCCAAGTCTATTGAGTTCGTTCGAATCGAAACCGGGTCGGCAGTGTGGGGCGAGTTTAATTAGGATGGAGCTAATTGACTGTAGGCCCGTGAATGTTACGAAATGAGATGCGATATGAAAATCAAAGTTTTGGTAGCCATTGCCTAGATCGGTAACCCCATCGTTACTTTCAGTGATACAGTTGATCCGGACGCGGTCACGACTTTTGTAGCAAGGGAGTGGCGCAGGCTCGTCCATGGAGGAAATTATCGCGGGTTCCAACTACAAGCTGCTTTCCACGCCTGTTGTTTTTGGAGCGGGAACGGTTGGTAGCCCTAGCTTCAGTAATTGGATTGAGCTCTTTACGGTCAATGAAGAGTTCACATTTCATGAGGATGGGATAGTTTCGTATATTGGAATC
>JAYZHU010000039.1:0-16352 GCA_036166175.1 Verrucomicrobiota bacterium
CCAGATGCGCTGGACAAACTCCTTTCCGACGCCCCTGAGCCAGAAGAAGCACCCACACCACTCGTTACAGCCCCCGAGGGGGAACCCACTCCCTAAAACAGCGTCGTTTGAATTGGGGGGACTTGCCACAGCCAACTCGCAAACCGGGGTTGGGTGTTTTTTCAGATATTGCCCATCGGGAAATTTGAGCAGGCATCCTGCCTGTACATACGGTCTAATCGTCGCCTTCGCGACCAAATGGCTTCACTACCGATACGAGCAGTTTCAATCAGAAGACGAATTCTTTAGCCTTTTCGTACTCGGCCATTGCCTCGTCTACATACGCGTGGAGCGCATCCAAGCGTTCTTGGGAAGACGGATGGGTCGAATTGTAGGGCTGGCTACCCGCCGCGCCTATGTCGATTTGAGCCATTTTGCCCATCACCGATATAGCTGCATTTGGATCGAACCCGGCCCTGGCCATATAAATAATGCCAATGCGGTCCGCTTCCACTTCCTTCGCTCTATCCCAGGCTGCCAGCTGACCACTCATTGATGGCGCTATGTGCACCATGCCTCCCGTTGCAATGGCCGTACCCAATGACGAGATTCCAGATCCCGCCTTTAAAATGCCAGCTTGGGACATTCTCTCGTGAGTGTGACGTGCCGTTACATGGGCAATCTCATGGGCTATGACAGAGGCTAACTCGTCTTTCGTGTCCACCATATCGAACAAGCCCGACATCACTCCCACTTTACCGCCCGGCATCGCGAAGGCGTTCACTTGACCCGGGGCGTCAAATACGATAAACTCCCATTCCGCCAAGGGCATATCCCAAAATACTTGCTGAGAAATACGCTCAGATACTTCCAGCACCCAATCGTTCATCCGCGGATCCTGGGAAATCTTCATCTGGCCCTTCATCTGCTCGAAGGCCGCTTTGGTCATTTTCACCACCTCTGAATCGGACATCAAATTGATTTGCTTTCGCCCGGTTACCGGTACGGTGCTACAGCTGGAAAACAGCATAGAAGTTAGCAAAATAACGGCTGTACCCTGGAAAATTCGTTTGGTGTCCATGATTCGCAAGTTTTCTCTGTCTACAGGTATACGAAGCGATCCTGATATCGGATTGAAAAACTTACGTAATGACCAACGATATGCAACTGAGATCCCTCCGTTCGCCGAACTTCTGCTCACATTTAGATGAATCCAAAAGCTTTTCAATATCGTAGCTTTAACCGGGCATGCTTTACAATCAGACCTGGCTCGGGCAATCTTTGCTTCTGACTCGCCTTCAACGAATATATTCTGCGCAAAAAAAGAGAAAAAACGGGGTCTAAATCTCATCGCATAAATCGACCATGTCGGACATAGAAGATAGCTACCAAAATCCGAGAAAACATCGCGTAATTCACTGGAATCCTGAGGACGAGGAAGCGGCCGAAAAAGCCCGATCATCTAGGCGGAGGATGATCAATTTCGGAGTTATGTCCGGCATTTTTGTCGTGGCGGTTATCGCTACCCTGATCCTCTGGAAGGACCCGGACGAGGATGCCAAAGCGCTGGCTGACAGGCTGGGAATCACCGAAGAAGCTGTGCCCGAGCGAAATTTCCAAGAGGCCTTCGCATCGCGTTCGAAAGCGGATTTGGAAATGGAAACGGCCCAGATCGGCTTGCAGAAGATACGCCAAATGCGGGTAAACCACCCCATTTTGACAACCAAGCTCGTTGCTGTTGAACGCGAATTCCTGCAAGCCGAAGAGCTGATGGGAAGAAACGCCTATGAACGTGCCCAAAACATCTTTCTCAGTGTCAACGAGCAGGTGGAGGAGTTCTCCAATCTCGTAGAAGCGAAAATCGCTACGCAGGAGATGTACGACAATTTCCTACTCAGAGTAGACGAATTAAAGCCTTCCAAACACCTTAATCCGGAAGCCTACGATGCCGCCTTCGAGGCCGCTAGCGCCGGGAAGCAATTCCTGTCAGAAGGATCATTCACCGCTTCCGAATCGAAGCTAACCGAAGCGACGGATAAGCTTCAGGAGGTCGAAAACTCCATCAACAGTTTCATCCGAGAGAATTCAGCTATGGGCCATCGCTACATCGCCCTAGGCGAGGGCGCTAAAGCGATTGAGGCTTTCACCAACTTGCTCACTGTCGATCCGCAAAACGAAGATGCTATCATCCAGATTGAGAGGGCCAAGAACGCTGATGAGGTTTTCGGACTCTTGACCGACGCCGAATCGCTGGAACGGAGTGATGCCTTCGAGGATGCTCTTCGGAACTACCAGAACGCTTTCAATATCGATGCCAAGTCAGCCAAGGCTCAAAACGGACTGTCGCGCGTGCGCCGCAAAATCGAAAATCGGGACTTCAACAAGCATCTATCCATCGCTCAGAATGCTGAACAAGCCGGACGCTATGATGAGGCGATTACCCACTTTCAACTGGCCCTGACCGTGTTTCCCGACCGCAAGGAATTGGCCGACGCGATTACCAAGGCCAGAGCCGACAAGCGCCGTACGGACATTACGCGTCTGATCACCAGAGCCTATGCTCTAGAAACAGAGAACCGAGATTGGGAAGGGGCTCGGGAAATTTATCAGCAACTCCACGACATGGAACCGGAATTGCAGGAGGCTAAAGATGGTCTGCTGAGAACCGGAAAAGTGATCCGCAGTCTACTGCGCTACGAAAAGTACCTGGAAATGTCCACCATCGAGGCTCAGCGATTGGAATTTGACCAAGCGCGAATGTCTTTCGACCAGGCAATGCAGTCCAAACCGGACTATCTGCCACTTTCTGACGATACACGGCGCCTCCAGCAGCATCTTATTACGCAAAGCCGGCCCGTACCCGTGCTTTTCGTTTCCGACATGTCCACTTGGGTGAGCGTGCAAGGACCCACTGCAAGAAAGCCCACCAAACTGAAGGAAACGACCATCAATCTGCGACCTGGAAAGTACCGGGTTATCGGCCGCAAGAAAGGCTACGAAGACGTCCAGTTCCAGCTAATAATCCGCGGAGGCGTCCCTCAATCCCCTCTAACCGTAATTTGTCACGAAAAGCGCTAAATCCGATTCAACCAAAGTACCCGTCATGAGACCAAATCGCCTTTATCTCGCTCTGACCGCTCTGCTTGGTGCCTGCGGCCTGATGACCGCAACAGTCCACGCTCAGTTCGACCCGGACGTCGGGATTTTCGATGCCGAGGCCAATGGAGCCGGCCCTAACAGTGGAAGCAATCAGCGGAGCGGCCGAGGCGGACCCATGATCTCCACCAGCGGTATTCCGATCGGCGGCAACGTTTCCGTTCTCGACGAGTCCAGTCTGCCACCCCTGGGAACAATAAACGTACCTGACAGCACCAGTTTGAACATCCCCGTAAATTTGCCTGGAATGCCTGGAGGCATATCCGGTCGATCTTCCGGCTCTTCAGGCAGCAGTGGAATGCCCATTCCAATGGGTGGAGGCTCTAGCGGAGGCGGGGGCTCTAGCAGTTCAGGAATGCCGCCCATGGGAGGATCAAGCGGAAGCCAGGGGCAATCAGGTCAAAGTAGCCAAGGAATGCCGCCGATGGGAGGCTCGCAAGGAGGCCAAAGCCCAATGAGTCAAAGCAGCCAAGGGATGCCACCATCCAGAAGCTCTAGCAGCGGTGGCCAACAAGCGAGTAATACGCCCTTAATTCCCATGCCCCCCTCCAACTCGAATCAACAAGGTGGCCAACAAGGACAACAAGGTCCCATGGGGCAGATGGGATCGCAAGGAGAGTCTGGATCGCAAGGCCAACAAGGACAGGGTGGCGAATCGGGCAATTCTCCATTGGGAGAACTGCCAACACCGCCTCCTGACGTAGTGATCGGCGCTGCCAGCGAGCAAATCGGTGGACCGATTGGAGACCTGACTGGGAACGATCCCAACGCAACTACCTCCGAGGGAGAGGGAGGCGAACAAGGAGAGGGTAACCAAACCAAATCGGGTGGAACTCCAGGCGGACGAAACGATAAGAAGGTTACTGAGAGCGATGGACAGAACGTCGGCGGTGGCGGAAGCCAAGGTTCCAATCGGGCTAAAGGCACCGAGGTTGGCGAAAAGATGTCCACCAACCTGTAGACGCGCTTTAGTTGAATACGATTTTCAAGTCTCAGATGATTAAACGCCTCCTTATCGCTGTGGGAATACTCGCGCCTGTTGCTTGGGCTCAAGTCACGCCCACCAAGGTCATCGTGTATCCTCTGGAAGCGGTGATCGATAGCGGCACCATGACCAAAAGCCAATTTAAGAAGCGCTATCCAGGAATTGATGTCACCAATTTCGGACTTACCGATGAAGGATGGTATATTCGCTATTCCCACCACAAGCTAGTTTACATGTTTGGGCCAAGCGACGATCTAGAATACACCCGAGAGTTGAAGGCCGTGCTTGAAGATATTAGACTATCCGCCGTGCTCAAGGAACCGAAACTCAGTTCCAGCAAGATAGAAATCGTCGAGTTCAAGTTTTCAGCCCCAGCTGATCCTTGATGCTAGCACTCCTCACGAAATATCTCTCGCATATCCACCGCTCCATTTCAGCTTCCTGCGAACGACTTTGAAATGGGAGTAATCCGGTCTCTGGGCAATTGGAAGGCGTTGTGATGAAAGCCTCACACGAATGGATGCGTCTCGCGACATAGACAAATTCCGCTGCCCATCGACAGCGATTACAAGTTGGTCATCAGCGGAAGCGTTTTCGACCCTCAGTTCCACGCTATCGGGCAGAATAATGGATCGGTTGCTTAGTGCATGGGGACAAATGGGCGTCAAGGAAAGCACTGGCGAATCGGGGTGGATGAGCGGTCCACCAGCCGAGAGCGTGTATGCTGTCGAACCGGTAGGCGTACTGAATATCAAGCCATCGCAAACATAGGTCGTCACAAACTCGTCATCCGCGAAAACGTTTAAATGAACAATGCGGCTAGCGGAAGCCGATTTGATGACAACATCGTTGAGAGCGATATCGGCTTCCCCATTGTGGCTGCTGCATTCAATCAGGCCTCGGCCACGAACCGAATATCCGCCTTGAAGTATGGATGGGAAAATTTCCTCGATTTCCTCTGAAGTGTAGGTGGTCAAGAATCCTAAAGTCCCCCGGTTTACGCCCACAATAGGCACTTGCCATTTGGTCGATTCGGAAGCGGCGCTCAAAAACGTTCCATCGCCGCCGATAACGCAGCACGCATCCATTCCCCGTAAAAACCCTTCAGGTACGGGAAATTCGAAGGTTTCCTTTACCTCAACGTTCTCCGCTTGAGAAATCTCGCGTAGACGGTCCAGCACTTCGCGAGCCCCAGACTTGTTCTGGTTCATCACAAACGCGAGTCGCTTGATTGGCTTGCTGTCCGCCACGCCAAACACTCTCGCGCTTGAATTTGCTTATTTCAACTTAGAAAGCCCGAGCAAATACTCGATATTCCCGTCGGAGCCCTTGATCGGAGACTCTATACAACCTTGGAGCGACGCTCTTTCCAATTCGCTCAAAGCGAAGTCCCTCACCCTATTAAAGGCTCTTGTCCGCTCCCCGTCATCCTTGATAACGCCCCTAAACTTATCAGCGATCGCCTTGCCTACCTCGAACTGCGGTTTGACTAAGGCTACCAAAATGCCCTCCGAAGCCAGAAAAGGCCAAACGGCGGGAAACACCGTTTCCAGTGAAATGAAGGACAGGTCCATGACCACCCTTTGGTAGGATGGCAACGGAAGGTCCTCCGTCTCTAGATACCGGGCATTGATCTTCTCAATATTGTGAATACGAGGGTCGGAGCGGAGAGAGCCATGCAATTGCCCTTTTCCCACATCGAGACAAGTCACACTGCGGGCCCCGTGTTTTAAGGCGCAGTCAGTAAACCCGCCCGTTGAAGCGCCCACATCCAACACATCGAAGCCCTCGAATGAGAGATCGAATACCTCAATATAGCCTTCAAGCTTTTCGCCGCCGCGACTGACAAACCGCTTCCTTGGCTCCACTATCAGCTCGATATCATCATCCACTTTGAGGCCCGGTTTCTCCAAACGGTGGACGCCTTCTCGTACCTTTCCGGACATGATAAGAGCCTTTGCCTCATTGCGACTGACTGCGAGACCGCGCCTCACAACCAGTTCGTCTAATCGAGCCTTAGCCATCTCCAGATATTTGATAGAAAGCTCGAGCCTGCTCGATATCTTTTCGAATTTGGGCTTTCAGGGAATCCAGATTCTCGAATTTCCTCTCCGGTCTCGAAAAACCCTCCCATTCAACACGAAGTCGATCTCCGTAAGAGAATGGGCATTCGCCCAAGACATGGACTTCCAAAACCGGTCGATCCAATGCATTGACGGTAGGCCTGACTCCGAAATTGGCTACAGCCGGGAACCGTTCAGACCCCGTTTCCTTGGATACCCGGACGAAATAAACGCCCTTCCGGGGAAATAGCTCTCCATCGAACGGAATATTCAGAGTCGGCGAGCCGATCGATTGTCCCACCTTCTCCCCTTCACGAACCCTGCCAATCGATTCGTAGGTATAGCCCAGCAATCGATTCGCCGCCTCAATCTTTCCCTCGGATATCGCTTCGCGTATTCGCGTGCTGCTTACCCGTTCTCCATCCAAGTAAAGGCAATCCAACGCCCGCGACGAAATTCCAGAATCTTTCGCCGATCGTCGAAGAAGATCCACATCCCCTTTTCGCCCCTTTCCGAATCTCCAATTCTCGCCGGTGTGAATCGACGCCAATCCCGGGACCTTGTCCTTAAGCATCTCCACGAACCCCTCTGCCTCGATCGCCGCAAACCCCCTGTCGAAAGGCTCTTCGATTATGAAATCGATCTGCAATCTATCGAGCTCCGCGAATTTCATTTGTGAGTTCAATATCATCGGTACCGGATCGTTCGGATTGAACAAGTGGCTTGGATGAGGCCAAAAGGTTAGAACCCCCGCCAGCCCACCAGCAGAACTCGCCGCCTCAATCGCGGAAGCGACTACTTTGCGGTGCCCTAGATGAAGTCCGTCGAACATGCCGATCGCTAGGTGTATCGACAATCCTGATCCGTTTTCGAACGAATCGAGGGATCTGTAATGGCTCGGCTCTCCCATCAATCGATTTTCACAAAACCGTATTCGGCATGGCATCCTTCTTGGATATCAGCATCCCATTTATTTCATCTAGACTGGCTTCTTCAAAAGCTTCCAATGGAGTAGCGTCTTCAATCGAAAATCGATCAGACGCATTTCGACGCAACGCGGACAAGTATCCACCACAACCAATCTTATCGCCTATATCATTCGCCAGCGAACGTACATACGTGCCCTTCGTGCAATCCAGACTGAAATCGACTTCAGGAAGAGCGAATCGAGTGATATCGAATTTCGAGATCCTGATAAACCTAGGTTCACGCTCCACCTCTTTACCTTTGCGGGCCATTTTGTACAATGGCTGCCCATCAATTTTGACCGCCGAAAACATTGGCGGCGTTTGGTATTGATCGCCTATAAAGGTATTCAAGAACTCCTGAACCTCCGCCTGAGAGATCTCGGGGACCGGCTTAGTCTTCATCACTTCTCCCTCTCCGTCATAGGTATTAGTCGTCTCACCCAAAGTGATCGTCCCCTGGTAGGCTTTATCTAGACTCATGAGATACTGAGACAGCTTAGTCGCCTTGCCTACCAGTATTATCAAGAGCCCAGTCGCCATTGGATCCAGTGTGCCCGCATGTCCGATACGTTTCATCTTAAGCTTACGACGAACGCGATCCACTACGTCATGCGATGTTAAGCCGATCGGCTTATCGATCAGCAAAACTCCTTCCAGCTCCTTCATGTCCTTCATTCTTCCAATAAAACCTCTGTCATCGAATCAATCTACTCGCGAACGTAAGGACTCGATCAATTCGCTTTTCAATTCCTCCAAAGACAACGGGCTGCTCATGGCAGCCGCGCAAGCATGCCCGCCTCCCCCGAATTGAGCTGCTATTCGGTCCACTCGTATCTCTTTCCGCTTAGCTCTTAAACTTCCCTTTGTCGTCGTCTTCCGCTCTTCCAAGAGGACGCCGACGAAAACGTCGCTTACGCTTCTTGCGTAATCGACAAATCCCTCTGTGTCCAAATAGGATGTTCCAGTCTCTATAAAATCCCTCTGTCTCAACTCCCCGATACAGACTCTTCCATCGCAAGCGTATTCCAAAGTACCGAGAAATCGCTCAAGCAATTTTAATCTAGCCAGAGAAACGTTTTCATACAGGTTCTCCGCAGCCCTTTGAGGAGATGCTCCGCACTCCACTAGCTTAGCGCAAAGCTCGAATACCCGACTGCTTGTAGCCGCAAAACCGAATCTCCCAGTATCTGTCATAATGCCTGTGTACAAGGCCTGAGCTAACCCTGAATCGACAGGTATCCGCAGATCGAATGCTATTCCTGCAAGAACCTCGCAGGTCGCGGATGCTCCATGGTCAACAATATTGAACTCAGCGAAATTGGTATTCGATATGTGGTGGTCCACGTTTCCCAACCGTCTAGAATCTTCCAGAGAAATCGAGGTTTTTGGCCCTACTCTCCCTTCATCAGCGCAGTCGACATAAAGAAGAGCGGCATCGCCCAAGGCCTGACGATCGAATATTGATATTGCATCGCTGCCTTGAAGGTATCTCAACGGATGGGGAACACGATCAGCATTGGCCATGAAATTCTCTACCCCAAAATGAGCCAGTAGCCCACTCGCCGCGATTTGCGAGCCGACGCAATCCCCATCGGGACGGGCATGCCCGATCACACAAACAGGACCTGGACCGGCCCTTTCAGCCAAGGAACAAAGCCGATCGCTCAATACTGGAAAGTACTCGCTCAATCTTCCCTTTGGTCGTCCGCCATTTCCAGTGAATCGATTATCTCGTTGATTCGATAGCCCTGCAAAAGCGCCTCGTCGAACTCGAACTTCAACGCCGGTATTCGCTTCAAAACGATCCGCTTACCCACTTCATGCCGTATTTTCCCAGATACCCTATCTAAAAATCGCTGCGAATCCCAACGTTCCTTCTGATCCGCGAGCAACGAATAGTAGACGGTCGCTCGACTATGATCTGGAGAGACATCGACTCCAGTAACCGTGATCGTTACGGACTCTTTTTGGTACCGCGTGTGAAGAATTTCACTTACCTCCCGTTTCAGGAGCTCCGACACTCTTATATTTCGATTGCTCATCGCTTGGCAATTTAGGTCTCCAACTGATCGGACCCTCGGCAGAACGTTCAGTCAGAAATCCCTCTCGTTGACCGAAACGCGGATCTACAATTCCGGCCTAATCTCGTGAATTTCGTAAATTTCGATTAGATCGCCTTCTTTGTAATCGTTCGTATTCTCCAAGTGGATACCACATTCAGTTCCAGCACGAACTTCTTTAACTTCATCCTTAACCCTGCGGAGTGAATCGATTTTCTGCTCGGCCACAACTTCGCCATTCCGAATCAGTCGGGCGTGGCCCTGAGCAACCACGCGACCCTCGACAACCAAGCAGCCAGCCACAAATCCTTTGGCGATCGGGAAAACGGCTCTGACTTCCGCGGCCCCAATCTTGTTCTCGCGGAATTCCGGATCGAGCATACCGACCATATCATCGCGAACCTGGTCGATCAGTTCATAGATAATTTTGTGATGCGTGATCTTAACTGCGTGATGCTTGGCCAAGGCCTGCACCCCATTCTCGGATTTGACATTGAACCCGATGATCTCCGTAGCCCCGGCGCTCGCTTTTTGCACGTCGCTCTTACTGACAGGCCCGACATCCGCTCTTACGATATACAAAGCGACTTTATCGCTGTGGATTTCCGTTAGGGCATTCTTGATCGCCTCCACCGATCCATAGACATCCCCTTTGACAATGAGACGCAGGGTTTTCTTCTGGTTGGCGGCTATCGCGGCGAAAAGCTTCTCTTGCGAGGTTGGCATCCGCTCCTCTTGGTCCGCTTTCTGGTCGGCTCTCTGCAAGATAGTATTCTCTTCCGCTTCCCGTTTGGCAGCCTTCTCGTTCTTTGCTGCATGGAAGGTAGCCCCGCAATCCGGAACGCCTGACCAACCGATAATCCTTACAGGCGTAGATGGAGGAGCTGCTTTCAAATTTTTGCCATACTCGTTGAAAAGGGCTTTAACCTTGGTAAAGTGAGGACCACAAACAAGGCAGTCGCCTATCTTCAAGGTGCCCGCCTGCACGATAACCGTAGCCGTTGGGCCGCGTCCAATTTCTACTTGTCCTTCAATAATGACCCCTTCCGCAGCTTTCTTGGGATTCGCTTTTAATTCTAGGACCTCCGTTTGCAAGAGAATCATATCCAACAAGTCTTCGATACCATCGCCCTTCAACGCTGATATTGGCACAGTGATCGTTTCGCCTCCCCAGTCCTCCGATGGGATGCCGCGTTCCTGCATTTGAGTCTTAACTCTATCTATATTCGCCCCTTGCGTATCGATCTTATTGATCGCCACAATCGGCTGAACACCCGCTTTTTGAATGAACTTCAGCGCTTCGTCGGTCTGAGGCATAAATCCATCGTCCGCGGCGACAATGAGAACGGCGACGTCGGTCACATCCGCCCCACGAGCCCTCATTTGATTGAAAGCAGCGTGCCCTGGCGTATCCAGAAAAGTGATTTTCTTGTCGTTGTGATCTACCTGATACGCCCCTATGTGCTGAGTGATCCCACCCGCTTCCTTGGAAACGACGCTTTCCTTTCGGATATAGTCGAGCAACGAAGTTTTCCCATGGTCAACGTGCCCCAGGATGCAAACCACAGCCGGCCGTTCTTCGAGGAGAGCGGATTCATCGACCTCCTTAACCTCTTTTTTCTTATTCGCTTTCGGACCTTCGCCACGGTGGCGAATCTCAAGGATAATGCCCCGCTTCTCAGCAAGCTTACTGGCCACATCCTCTTCTAAACTCTGGTTGATCGAAGCGAAAATGCCCATCTCCATCAAATCTGAGATCAACTTGAAGGGCTTTATCCCCAATTCAGCCGCGAGATCGCGCACTACAATCGGCGGCTTGACGACAATCGTCCGGATTTCACCTGAGTCCTGAGCTGCCGCTTCAACCTTGGCGTCGTCAGTGGACGCTTCTTCGCCAGCTGCAGAAGGAGCTGGCGGAGGGGCAATACTCGCCGGACCCATTCTTGATGGCGGGGGTGGAGGGGCCGCTTTCGCGGGACCGGCCGGAGGAGGGGATACGGAAACCGGACCGGAAGTCTTATCTGGAGGAGGTGGGGGGGCACTGGCCGGTGCGGAAACTGGTGGAGGAGGAGCCGCGGGACTTGGTTTAGGCGGACGCGTAGGGGCCGATTTGGCCGCTGCCGCTTCTTTGGCTGCTTCCTTCTCTTGCTCGATTTCGTCTTTCGTACGCACAAAAGAAGCTGGAGATGGCGGAGCCACAGGGGCAGCCTCGGCCACTTCTTCCACGGATTCCGCTTTCGATGCCGGCTCGCTCTTTTCGCTGGCGAACTCCTCTTTGATAGATTCGGCGGAAATATTATCGATCGTGCTCGATGCGCTTTTCACTTGAAAACCGCGTTCACGAAGAATATCAAGGAGATCGGTATTCTCCATTCCGATTTCTTTGGAAAGCTGGTAGATGCGTACACTCATGCAGAAGGTTTACGGCGGTCTATTCTCTGTGTAATTTTTATCCTGATACGAATTCCTGGTTTTAAGACGAAATATTCTGCTTTTCCAGGAACGCATTCACTTTCGCCAGAATCTCGTCCGCTTGCTCCTGATCGAATCCGAGATCCTGGAGATCGGATGATTCTACATCCAAAAAGACTTCAGGACTGATTAGTCCATTCATGACCAGACGTTCTGCGGTCTCGTCGTCAATCCCTTCGATCTGGTTCAGCCCGGCCGCAGCCTGTTGCTGCTTGGCTTCCATACTGACTTCGCGAACTTCTTCCTTCTCGATATCGATTTTCCAGCCAATGAGCTTCGAGGTTAAGCGGGCATTCTGGCCTTTTCGGCCAATGGCGATGGCCAAATCATCTTCAGAGACCTCTATCCGCAATCGCTTGTTTACATCGTCAACGTCCACATTCCGGGGAATGGCGGGCTTCAAGGCCTCTATGGCCATTTCCTTCGGGCCTTCCACGTACCTGATGATATCGATCTTTTCGCCCCCGAGTTCGCGAACGATGCTTTTTACTCGAGCCCCTCGAGCTCCAACGCATGCCCCGACGGGATCCACTTTAGGATCCGAGGAGGAGACGGCGATCTTGGTGCGGTATCCCGGTTCACGGGCAAAGGCCTCGATAGTCACGGTTCCGTCGGCAATCTCCGTTACCTCCAAATCGAACAGTCGACGCACGAATTTCGGGCTCGAGCGACTCAAAATGAGTTCAGGTCCTCGGTTCGAGGCTTCGATCTTAAGCAGGAAGCAGCGGATTCGCTCTCCAGGAGCATAATCTTCGCCAGGCACTTGCTCGCGAACTGGCATGATCGCCTCCGCCTTGCCCAGATCTATGCAAAGGTCGCCTCGCTCGCGACGCCGCACGATCCCGCTGACAATATCTCCCACCTGATCTTTGAAATCGTCGTAGATCCTTTCCTTCTCAAACTGTCGCAGTCGTTGCATGATCGCCTGCCTCGCTGTTTGTGCTGCAATTCGCCCAAGATAAGCCGGATCCATCTCCTTTTCGAAGGTGTCGCCCAATTGGATATCGGGATTTATCAAGCGGGCTTTTTCCAGAGGAATCTCCGTTTTGGGATCGCTCAGGGAATCGACGACTTCGTGCAAGGACCAGGCCTGCATCTTGCCATTTTTCGGGTCAATCTCGATCTTGAGCTCCTGCCCCGCATTCACGCCTTTAGCTGCGGCGTTCTTGATCGCGTTGACGATAGCAGAGATCATGTCTTTACGACCGATCCCCTTCTCCTTTTCCATGTACTCGAGTACGGATAGAATTTCGCTGCTCATTTCTGTTAACCTGTAAGAAAAAAAAAGCGGGTCGAAGACCCACTTTCCAAAAATTGAAAAATTAGGCTGTGAGTAAATTTCTCGACTCCTTAAAAGTCAAGCATCGCATTCTGGTTCTAATAGGCTGCAATTCCCATAAAATTCGCCTGTCCAATCCGACTAACTAAACACCGACTGGAACAAGCGCTGTCGCCCGTTAGAGCCCTCCTTGATTAGCCCTAGGCCGGTTGAAGAGACCCGCCCCTTTTTAGAGTGACTTAAATTCAATAGACCCTGCAACCATCCATTGGCTAACGGGAACGTTTTGGGCTCAATCACCCCCCAATTTGCGAAGACTGGAGCTCGCCTCATTGGAGGCATTCCCCGCATACCAATGAAACCATAGCTTCCTGAATGAGATTGCCTTCCGGGCTGACAATAAGGGCAGAAACCCGTCGCATATGAGGCTATCAAGCTTCGAACCACCTGCACAATCTGAACACATTCTTCCCCCTATCTCCCGCTTCAACACATGCATTTCAGCTGCTCTTCTTACTACTCCAGTTGATTCGCTCGCGATAGTACCATCTACAGGCCCCGTTGAAGCCCATCTTTCCAGAGCTCTCGGCCAATCCGGATTCTCCGCCACCCAATAGAGGTATTGCTCCAGCCGCAGGCGAGGATAGCTCGCCGGTCGAGCCCCTCTAGTCGTCCACATTCCACCCCCAATTTCATAAACCAACTCTAAATCGGGGGGAGCTTCCCGAAGCTCCGCCAAGGAAACCGTTGTGGTCACTCGAGGCATGGGGATACGGTTCTCAGAAAACCCGAGTATTTCCATTTCTGTGATGTGGCAGGCCTCCTCCCAGCCAAGCCGATCAATCCGCTTTTGGGCAAATCCGCATTTTAGATTCCAGCGTTCCCAGGCTTTTTCTGCCAACAGGCTCCGACAGTCTTCAACCTAATGGCTGTACAATGGCTCGATGGCGCCTTCCAGCGATGCACCGGCGGAATCGATAATGGAATCTTCGCTAGCATACTCCTTTAAATCGTAAAAGAAGCAGTCCAGCAGCGACACGGTCGGAACTCTTGACCCCGAAAAGGTTCTCGTCGGGGGATCGTCAGGCTTCACTGGATAGAGGACGACGTGCAAGACAACATTGTCGAAATCCGGATTCTCTCCATGCCCGTGCCCTAGCCAGTCTCTGGCCGAAAAATGGATCTCCACATCTCCATACCTCCGCTCTCCTCCAATGGAGAGAGTTGCATTATTAAAGTCCTGGCCCGAAAGGCGGTTTCAGTCCCCAGGATGGGTTAAATCCACGGGCCGCCCTTTGTCATCCCGCATTCGGGAAGTATCAAAGGCCGCCTTAAGCCAAATCCGTTGCAAAACGAGCTCGCTGACCTGGAACGGTCCATAGAGCCTCTGAAACTCTTCAACACTAGGGGGAGTAATCATAACAGCAGATACCCAATCTACTGCCTGAAACTCCCTACCGAAAGCCAATTATCGTTTAGCTCGCAAAAAGATACCATCCGAGGTTAATGCTTTCCCCATTGACCTCTGATCCAGCTAAGCCATTACAAACCAAAATAAGCCTTATCGGGATTTCATGACGAACAATGACGATCCAGAATGGGAAGTCGTTGACTCCCTTCCAAACGAGAAAAAGCCACGGCCTTCAAAACCGTTCAAGTTTCGCATCTCGAAAAAGTTTCTGATCGGAGCTGGGATCGGCTTAGCCATAGCCATCATCTCGCCGAGATTCGTTGTGAATCTAGTCCGCAATGTCGTAGCCTATTGGTGGCTTATCGTGGCCATTGCCGCCTACTGGATTGTTCGTAGACGCGTTAGACGCTGATCGCTCCTGGCCTGGTTTTCGCATGTACAAAAAAGTCTTCGGTATCGTTCTCATCCTTCACCTAATTGTGCTTGCCTACTTCGGCCTCAGATCTGGTAGTCCCAATTCAGAGCCCAGGCCACAAACGGCAAATGAATCGAGCGGGAGCTCAGCCGTCCAAGATGATCTCCTACAAGAGGACGATCTGCTCGAGGAAATCGTGCCGGAGCCAGAAGTTGCCACTCCAAAAATCGTGGAATTCGACGAGGCCCTGCATGCTGCTCTGCCAACAAGCATAAATGCGGAAGGCCTCGATTCAGCCATTTTGTTCGACGCCAATGCCAATCGCGTTCTTTGGGAGAAGGATAGTCAAAAGCCCGTTCGTATCGCTTCCATGACCAAGATAATGACCGCGCTTCTAGTATTCGAGGACGTGGAGAAACGGGACGATTTGTCCATGGATACCGTTATAAAAGTATCCAACGCGGCCTTTCGAATTGGCGGCAGTCAGGTATGGCTCGATCCGAGAGAGAGTTTCTCGCTAGAGGAGTTGCTCATCACCATCATGGTCAAGAGCGCGAATGATTCATCGTACCTAGTTGGTGAATACATTGAAGACGGAAATATGGATCAGTTTATAGAGCGCATGAATGCTCGGGCCGCCGAATTGCGCATGACCGACACGGAGTTTCTCAACGCCCATGGTTTGCCTGAGGGAGCGACCGGCAACAAGGCCTCGTGCCAGGATCTGGTACGGCTAGCCCTTGCCCTCTACCGTTTCCCCAAAGCTCTCGAATGGGCTTCCATTCCCACGTACAAATTTCGTTCCGAGGCGGAAGAACCGACGATACTGGCCAATCACAATCGCTTGGTACTGACGACCGAGGGAGTGAACGGACTAAAAACCGGTTATACCAAGGCCGCCGGATTTTGCGTTACCGCCACTTGCGAACGAGACGGGCGGGCCCTCGTCGCCGTAACAACTGGTTTCGGCTCCAGCAAACAGCGGGACAACTTTACCAAGGCTCTGCTGGAATGGGGCTACTCTCAGTAGCCAGCGTCCCATCACACTAGTGAATGGCAGAAGGCCGCACAGGCTGATGCCGTCGCTATCGCAAATCCTGTCTGTATTGGGTCCATCGTCTCACTGATACCATCATTAGCCGTTACCCCAAATTGAAGTCCGCCGTTTATACCCCGTAATTCATCCAATTGCACGACGAAATCCTCGAGGAAGGCGTCACCGAATTATCCATGGGCGATGGCGTAAACCTCGCGATCGCCAGCCATATAGCAGATGACTTGTAAGAGATCCTTACCGTGCGGTCTGCTACCAAGGTTTTCGTTCCCTAGGAGTCATTCCTTCTAGACTATACTCTTTGTCGGGATGTATTCGCGAAAGGGATTACCATTGCCCTAACCCACATCGCCAGAGAGCCCGGACAATCGTTGCATCCCTTATATGAAAACATGGATATCGAAGCCTTTATTAGCACTCCGAACTATAAGTGTGGCGAAACCTGGGGAACGCTCAATTTTACTAATCTCAAAATCAAAAGAGGCCCTTTTACGGAGCGCGAAATCACTT
>JAYZHU010000040.1:0-11169 GCA_036166175.1 Verrucomicrobiota bacterium
GGAAAGGAAGTATCCGATTTGGAGAAGCCGGTTAAACTGAATGAAGGCCGAAAGGAGTTCACCTTCAGTTTAGACCAATCGAAGCGAGGCGATTTGGGATTAAGAGTGTTGCTCCAAACAACAAATGGTTCTCCCGTGAAATTCAGAATCGAAGGAGGCATTTAGTGGGCGTTTCCTTAAAATCGTTTTTAATTTTGTTTGGCGCATGCTTGCTGCCGCTTTCGGCTGATCGACCCAACATCCTGCTCATCTTCGCTGATGATTGGGGTTGGGGGGATCTGAGTTGTCACGGTCATCCTTATGTGAAGACGCCAAACATCGATCGATTAGCGGCCGAAGGTACTGACTTTCATCGATTTTCAGTCGCCAGTGGGGTGTGTTCGCCGAGTCGGACGGCGGTGATGACCGGGCACTTCCCGGCTCGATACAATATCGATGGGCATTTTGCCTGGGTCCCGAGCAACGCGAAGCGCAATATGCCGGACTGGCTGGATCCGAAAGCTCCACTTTTATCGAGGATGCTTAAAGACAGCGGTTACGCGACTGCCCACTTCGGAAAGTGGCATTTGGCTAACAATATGATTCCCGATTCGCCCTTGCCTATCGAGTACGGATATGATGAATACGGGGCATTCAATTGCGCTGGGGAGCAGATTCCAGTTCATGAAGACTCAGAGCAGGCCGTGGCATTTATCGAGAAAAGCCAAAGAGCAGGAAAACCTTTCTTTATCAATCTATGGCTGCATGAACCCCATACGCCCTTTCATACGGTTCCGAAATATCGTTGGCGCTTCAGGGATCTTCCTGAGAAGGACAACATTTACGCATCTGTGTTGTCCCATGCGGACGATCGAATAGGGGAGGTCCTCGATGCTTTAGATCGATTGGAGATAGCAGACGACACATTGGTGATTTTCAGTTCTGACAATGGACCCGCCCGTGACTCGAGAGGGGCTGAACTTGGGCTGATGCACGATACAGCAACGGGAGCCGGGTACAATATCGCTGCTGCTAGAGGAATTACTAGTGGTCGCAAAGGATACAAATCGGCGCTTTTTGAAGGCGGCATAGGCGTTCCTTTCATCGCTCGATGGCCCGGCAGAATAGCGGCCGGCCAAATTGATCGGGATTCGATGATTTCCGCGGTCGACTTGCTTCCCACATTCTGTGCAATTGCAGGAGTGAAGTTACCGAAAGGTTATCAGCCTGATGGTGTTAATCAGATGGATACACTTATGGGAAGGAAAGCGCCGATTCGGGAAAAGCCATTGTATTGGAAAATGGCCTCGGCTTGGCCGATTCCTGAAAGCCGGCCGTATCACTGGGTTTCCTATGCTACGGTTGATAGAAACTGGAAGTTATTGGCAAATAATGATCTGAGCTACCTCGAGCTTTACGACCTAGTTACGGACCCATTGGAAAAAAGGGATTTGAAAACATCGCGTCCCGAAGTGGTTGCGGAACTCTCAGCTAAAATACGCTCCTGGCAGAGCGAGCTGCCTGAGAAGCCAAGAGGCGGCGTGTTTTCCACAGAAAGGGCCCTGTTAGAGTAGCACAGCCTTCGAGGCTGCGTTGAAACAGGCAGGATGCCTGCACAAACCTTCGATTTCATCACCGTCTCGCATTCGCGTGACTAGGAGTCACCACGGTTGCGGGGCCACTAAGGATCCAGCGGCACTGGAATCAGGGTTTTCAAATAAGGTTGCCAAGACCTAAGTGGCAATCCCGCACTCGCAGGAGAGTGGGGACAATTTTGCGTTTGTCCAAAAGCGTTTGAAATCGGTTAAATCAGCAGTTGCGATTTTATTGATCTTATCTGCACGCTCCACGAATTGAATCCATGCTTCCAAGCTACCGAAATTCGCTCTTAATTTGCTCGGCTTTATCGATGGACCTCTTTTAAGCTTTTTAAGTCGCTAATCAGCAGAGAATTGCCTTCTAGCCTGCTGAGGTGTTTAATTATGCTTAACAAGGCTCCGGCGCTTTCCCAATGTCGAGTTCATACTCTAAATCACCGTTTTCAATCCTCATTTTTCTCCTTTGTGCGGGAACGATCCTAGCCGGTAAGCCGCCTGTGGACCTGGAGAACGCTATCGATGAGGAACAGCTCCGCCGGGGCCACCATTGGACTCCTGATGAGGCCAACTTGATGATGAAAGAGTACGCATCTCAATGGAGTGACAAGAAATCTTGGGAAAAGCGGGCCGAGGCTATCCGACAAGGAATATTGGAAGGGCTTTTTTGGGATCGAATGCCCGATTTCGAGGGCGACTTCAAACCCATCATCCACAGCCGACGGGAAATGGATGGCTATTTCGTGGAGAATATAGCCATCAAAAGCTTTCCGGGTTTCTACATTACTGGGAATCTCTATTCCCCCGCCAACCCGAGAGAGAGGAATCCCGCCATCTTGTCTCCGCACGGCCATGCCTCGAATAAGCGACTCACCGAGGATGTGCAGAAACGCTGTGCCGTATTCGCCAGAATGGGGGCCATCGCTTTCGCCTACGATATGGTTGGCTACACGGAATCTACGCAAACGACCCATAGGATGCCGATCGCAGCTCTCCTGCAGACTTGGAATAGTAAACGCGTTCTAGAATATTTGCTTTCTCGCCCGGATGTGGATCCCAATCGGATCGGTATGACTGGCGGATCTGGCGGGGGGACGCAGACATTCGTGCTTACGGCGATCGACGATCGTATCAAAGTATCCGCTCCGGTAGTACAGGTTTCCGCCCACTTTTTCGGCGGTTGCGTCTGTGAGAGCGGAATGCCGATCCATCAGAGCGAGAAGCATGAGACTAACAATGTGGAACTCGCGGCTATGGCGGCTCCTCGTCCTTTGCTGCTGGTTTCCAACGGAGCGGATTGGACGCGAAACACTCCTCGTATCGAGTATCCCTACGTTAAGAGCGTATATGCCCTGTATGATGCCGAACATAAAGCGGAGCATGTCCACTTGTTTGGCGAGCGACACGATTATGGTTATTCAAAACGTTCCGCTGTGTATCCGTTCTTTGCTCACCATTTAGGCCTGCGATACAAGCGAATCCCTTACGATAATGGCTTTGACGAAAGTTTTGTCACCATACTTTCGCCCGATGAGCTTTATGTCTTCAATGATTCCCATCCACGACCTGCGAACGCCTTGCGCGGAGATAAGGCGGTAATGGCGGCTCTGGGGTTCGAGTGAGGTATCTACGGTAGCGCAGGCTTCTAATTGTACCGGTCATAGCTCGAAGAGCGACGACTGGACGGTTTTCAAAGAGGCAGGATGCCTGTTCTACTCTTCGCGTGCTTAAGTTCCGTGCCGCTGATTTTGGTTGATGGTTGTGCCGATTGTCCCCAATCGGCAGAAGCGGGTGAGTTCGGCTGCTAAAGGACAAGCAGCCCTACCATTGGGTTGAAGGAAGTGGCAGTAGATCTGCCTGTGCTAATGCGTCAGGCTACATGCTGCCTGCGATTGACATTGATAGGATCGATTATTGACTCTCGAGTGTTATGACTTGCAGATCGTCGATTTCCCTCTCTTTACTCGCGCTTCTTTCGGCGACCGCCCTGACTGCCGATCTGGTGACGATTGAAAACAGTTGGCTTCGCGTTTCCGTAGACCCCTTAGGAGCCGAGTTGCAGAGTATACGTCATATAAATACCGATACGGAGTATCTTTGGCAGGGCGATCCCGATTATTGGGAAAATCGGGCTCCGGTGATGTTTCCCGTGAACGTTCGCTTCAAGGACAACCAGTTTTCCTATAAAGGTAAAAGCTATGAGATGCCTCGAATGGGGTTGGCAGTAATTTCCGAGTTCGAGACCTTTCTCTCGGAAGATGGCGAAGCGGTTACGCTCAGTCTTGCGGCTAACGAAATGACTCGAACGCATTATCCTTTCGAATTTGTATTCGACGTTACCTATCGCCTGACGGGCAACCGGCTTGTCAATGAATACCGGGTGTCCAACAACGGTTCCGAAACGCTCCTTTTCGCGATGGGTGGGCACCCAGGTTTTCGGACACCTTTTAACAAAGGCCGCTCACGGGGAGACTACGAAATCTCCTTTTCCAAGCGACTGAATCTGGATCGCGTGGAGATCAATGACAGCCTCATACAGACCTCGAGAGTTCCCTTTCTGCAGGACGAACGGAAATTCACTTTGGACGATCCTAGGATTCCAGGCGGCGGCATGTTTCTGGAGGACATGCCTGCTCGTAAGATTGGCGTTGGACTAGATGGCATGTTGCCGTATGTAACAGTCGACCTTGGCGACTTTCCCAACGTCAATATATGGACCCCTCCTGGAATGCCATTCGTGTGTATTGAGCCCATGGTAGCTCACCACGATATCCAGGACTCCCCGCTGGCTATCGATAAGAAACCGTTTTTGATTCCAGTGAAGGCGGGAGAGGCGAAAACCTATGCGTTCTCGATCATCGTAACCTACAATGGCGATTTGGATTAAGAAGCCGGTCCTGGATGGCCGGTGATTCTGGAAACGGGCGATCTCCGATCGCCCGACAAAGGTAGTACAGGCCTCCAGCCTGTAGCGCTTTTACCCAAGTACAGGCAGGATGCCTGTGCTACTTTCTAAGAGTGGCCACTCGGAGATCAGCCGCTACCCTAATCTTTTAGATCAAAGCCTATGCTTGCCTGGCCGTCGAGGATCGTTGATACAACCAACTCAACGAATTCGGTTTTATCCGACTTAAAGATGGTTGCCTCCCCCAACAGCAATGCCGCTCGTCTCCTGGAAATGAAGGAGATCGTTAAGGCCTTTCCAGGCGTGAAAGCCCTCAAAGGTGTCTCTTTGACCCTAAGCAAGGGTGAGGTCCTGGCCCTGGTAGGGGAAAATGGAGCCGGAAAAAGCACGCTCATAAAGGCGCTAGGCGGTGCCCACCTTCCAGATTCGGGTGAGATTCGCATCGATGGAGAAGCTGTCACGCTGCCCTCGCCCCATGTTTCGCAACTCGAAGGTATCGCCATAATCTTTCAGGAATTCAACTTGGTGCCGAAACTTAGCGCTCGAGAAAATCTATTTTTGGGGAAGGAGATCGTTAAGAACGGTTTTATTGATCGTCGGGCCGAACGCGCCAGAGCGGGGGAATTATTTCAAGAACTTGGAATGTCGATTGACCCGGAAACTCGTTGCCAAGACCTTACCGTTGCCGAGCAGCAAACGGTAGAAATAGCGCGGGCACTGGCATCTGATGCTAGAATTATCGTGATGGACGAACCTACGGCAGCATTGAGCCAGCAAGAAGTGGATAAGCTCCTATCGATCATCCGTTGCTTGCGAGATGAAGGGATCTCGATCATCTATATTAGCCATAGGCTCGAGGAAATCTACGAGATAGCCGATCGAGTGACCGTGCTTAGGGATGGAGAAACGGTGGGCGAAGCACCTGTTTCCGAGGTATCTAAATCGAAGCTCATCGAATGGATGGTCGGACGTCCGTTCGAAGAGGAATTTCCTAAACGCCGATCTTCGCCTGGACCGGTAAGGCTAAAAGTGGAAGGCCTTGGGCGCGGAACCTCTGTAAGAGGAGTCAGCTTCGAACTTCGAGCAGGAGAAGTCTTGGGGGTGTCAGGATTGGTGGGCTCTGGGAGAACAGAAATGGCTCGCCTGATCTTTGGCGCGGATAATTTGGATACAGGCAAAATCGCGATCAGTGGAGAGAGGCGAATTATCAGGCGGCCTCGAGATGCGATCCGAAATGGAATTTGCCTACTAACCGAGGATCGAAAGGAGCAAGGGCTGATATTGATACATTCAGCTCAAGAAAACTTTGGACTGCCAAACTTGAATGCTTTCAAGAAGGGATTCCTGATCGACGGAAAGGCGGAGGCTCAGGCATTCGATTCGAGTCGTAAGAACTTGAATATAAAGGTTTCTTCCGGGGCCCAGAAAGCTGGGCAATTGTCCGGAGGGAATCAGCAGAAAGTTGTCTTGGCAAAGTGGTTAGAGGGAAATGCGGATATCTTCATCTTCGATGAGCCGACTCGAGGCATCGATGTGGGAGCGAAATATGAAATATACCTGCTGATTAACGCGCTCGTGGCCCGAGGAAAATCGATCTTGCTCATTAGCAGCGAGTTGCCAGAGGTAATCGGTATGAGTGACCGGATACTCGTCATGAAGGAAGGCAAAGTCATGGGCGAGATCGAGAACGCCCAATCAACCTCGCAAGAGACCGTTCTCGCTCTCGCGTTGAAGGAATGAGCAAAAAGCGACTCTCAAGACGATTTCCCACCATTTCCCTAGGTGACTACGGTATGTTGATCGCTTTGCTGGCCCTATGCCTTCTGTTCAGCCTATTAACGCTTAAACGACAAACAGGGACGGGACCAGCGGCCGAAACCGAGATGGTCGGAGTTGTACTCAATCGGATCTCCGGTAGCGAATTAGCTCTAATCGTCGGGGCATCCAATACGGATTCCGACATCCTGGCCCGCAACGTTTATCAGCAGGTAATAGCTTCAGGCCGCGATACGGCTAGGCTCATAGTCGGAACGCCTCGTGATTTGCGTTTGGCGCTTGATGAAATGGCTGCCAACGACCAGCGACTCGGTGGCATCGTAACGAGCGGTGACGCCATTAAATGGCGAGTCATCGAGCAGATACCTATGAACTTTCCTCAATTTTCCAACTACTTGTTAGCGGTGCCATCTGAGCGATTGTGGCCCGATTTCTTAAAGGCGTCCAACCTCCTAGCCATTGTCGAACGCATTGTCGTCATCGCCATCATAGCGATCGGTATGACGATGGTCATTATAACTGCTGGAATTGACTTGTCCGTAGGAAGCTTGATCGCTCTTTCGGCCGTCCTGAGCGCGACGGTTGTCAAGGCGTTTGGGGGAGCTGATGCTCCCGGTTGGTCGGTTGGCCTCGGCTTCCTTGTCGGGACTTTGAGCTGCGGACTGATCGGCTTGTTCGCCGGCTCTCTCGTGCACCGATTTAAGGTCGCGGCCTTCATCGTTACTCTAGGCATTATGATGATGGCTCGCGGTCTTGCGTTCATGACCACGGGCGGCTTTTCTTTAGATCAGGTGCCGAACTCGTTCGTCTGGTTAGCCCAAGGTTCTATCATTGGCATACCGAACACCATCCTCCTCTTGGTCCTGATTTATGGGTCGGCCCATATTTTTATGACCCACACCCGATTTGGCCGCTACATCTATGCAGTAGGCGGCAACGCGGAGGCAGCCCGTCTGACGGGAGTCCCGGTTGGAGCGATGATAATGCTGGTCTACACCGTCAGCGGTTTGTCTGCTGGACTAGGTGGCTGTTTGCAAGCTTCTCTGGTTAGAGCGGCTGCTCCCAATATGGCCAATATGTATGAGCTCTATGTTATCGCTGCCGTAGTCGTAGGAGGTACTAGCCTATCGGGTGGATCTGGCCGCGTTTTCGGTACGCTAATTGGAGCCTTCATAATCGCCGTGATACAAAATGGGATGAATTTGATAGGGATTCAGAGCTACACCCAGATGTTCACCCTCGGTGGCGTTATCGTTCTCGCCGTGCTCTTAGACAAGGTCCGGCAAAGCGGAGGAATTAGGCAGCTATTAAGTAGAAATTGAGTTCTGATGTGAAGAATCGCTCATAGTCCATCGATCCGCGCGAGTTAGACGATCTCCAACCAAGGCAATAATCGCTTGCCAGAGTGGTGTAGTGGGCGTCAGTTTGCTATTGTGTTTCGTTTATCTGCATCCTGTTTTCGATCGATTTCCAAAGGCCTCTTAGCCTGGGCTTTTGCCGTTACCTCGCTGGCCTTGCTGATTTCCTGTTCCGACAGAGGCGCCGATCCGGGAAGCGATACCCAATCTAAGGGGAAGATCGGCATGACCTGCATGGCATTAACGAATCCTTTCTTCAAGTTGATCGCCAATGTTATGGAGGAGGAAGCCGCTAAATATGGATACGAACTATTGGCTCTGGATGGAGCTAATGACGGAGCTGCTCAAAATGCCCAGATATCGGATTTCATTGCTCAAGGGTATGACGCCATATTCTTGAATCCAGCGGATTCCAAAGCGGCAGCTGAGAGCGTTCGAAAAGCCCACGCCGCAGGCATACCTGTATTCACATTCGATATTCAAATCGATGACGACGAAGTTAAACAAATGGTAACCTCGCATATTGGTAGCGACAACTTTCAAGGAGGCCAACTCGCGGCCAAGAGTATGATCGAAGCGACTGGGGATCGCGGGCAAATCGCGATCGTCGGATTACCGGAAGTGACGTCCTGTATTCTGAGAGTCGAAGGATTCAAGAATCAGTTGGAAAAGAGCGGAAGCCAGCTGGAAATTGTAACGGAACTGAATGGAAAAGGGAGCCGCAACGAAGGCTTCGCCGTAACCAACGACATTCTTCAGGTTCATCCGAATATCGTAGGAATCTTCGCCATTAACGATCCTTCTGGATTGGGGGCCTACGCCGCCATCGACAAAGTGAACAAGACCGACCAGATCACAATAGTCGCTTTCGATGCTTCGCCAGCTGGCAAGCAAGGCGTTTTCGAAGGCAAGCTCTTCGACACGCCACAACAGTTTCCTCGAAAAATGGCTTTAGGAACGGTGGAGTCCTTTATCAAGCATTTGGAGGGGGAGACCGTGGAGAAAGCCATATTCATACCGTGTTCACACTATCGATACGAAACCGCGGCCAACGATCCGACCCGGGTTGGCGAACAATGGTAGTTGGAATGGCTAATTCGTGGTAGTCAAAATTGTCCTATAGCGAAATGAAATCGCTCATTGAAAATTCTTGTCTGAAACTGGAAAAGGTCCGCGAGTCGATCGCGGAAGTAATCGTCGGGCAAGAGCCCTTGGTTGACCGGCTGTTCTTAGCATTGCTTTGCGATGGCCACGTTCTCATAGAAGGCGTGCCTGGGGTGGCGAAGACGCTTGTCATAACCACTTTGGCCCAGTCCATGAAGGCCAGTTTTAGCCGGGTTCAATTCACTCCGGATTTATTGCCCAGCGATTTAGTCGGCAGTTTGGTTTACGATCCGAAGGAGCACACTTTTACTGCTGAAAAAGGACCTGTATTTGCTAATCTACTACTAGCTGACGAAATTAATCGCGCCCCCGCTAAGGTGCAAAGCGCCTTGCTCGAGTCCATGCAAGAGAAGCAGGTGACTCTGGGGAAGGAAACATATCGTCTGCCTCACCCGTTTCTGGTACTGGCAACGCAGAATCCGATAGAGCAAGAGGGTACTTATACTTTGCCGGAGGCCCAAGTGGACCGATTCATGTTCAAATTGAAAGTCGACTACCCAAGCATGGAGGATGAGCATCAGATTATGCGTCGCATGGCCCGTCCGGCTCCCAAAACGAGTGTTGAGCCCGTTATCGATCTGAAGGACATCCTAAAAACACGCGGGCTGCTGGACAAGGTGTTCATCGACGAGAAGATTGAGAAGTACATATTGCGTTTAGTCGACGCGACGCGTAATCCGTCAGCCTACGGGATTGATATTTCCCGCTATTTGCGTTTTGGCGCTTCACCACGAGCTACAATCTTTCTATCGCTCGCTGCTCGGGGGCTAGCGATGCTCAATCAACGCGAGTTCGTTGTACCGCAGGACATAAAAGACGTTGCCGGGGATGTTCTAAGGCATCGAATGGCGCTTTCGTATAGAGCGGAAGCGGAAGGTCTTACTTCTGACGATCTTATTGAGAAAATTCTGAATACCGTTCCCATCATGGAGGAATGAGCCTGGCCTGGATTTCCCACAAATTTCGTCGCGATAGCTCGAAGGACCAGGCCAGCGGTGGCTTGAACGCAGTCGAGCGGGTGAAGCTGGGTAGTCTCCCAGTAAAGTCGCCCGGCAAGTCGAAGTCACTGGGGATCGGGCATGCGGGCTTGCAGCAGAAAGTTTGTGAGAAATCCGGGCTAATCGAGGACAGACAACTAGATCTGCTCGAGTTTAAATGTCGGCGTGCAGTCGAGCATTTGTTAGCGGGCGAGTATCGAAGCGTATTCAAAGGGAGAGGAATTGAATTCGAAGATGTTAGGCCTTATACGCCAGGGGACGACGTGCGTTCCATGGATTGGAAAGTAACCGCTCGGACAGGCGTTCCGCACGTTAAACGCTACGTGGAGGAGAGGGAGCAGATGTTCTACCTGATGGTTGACCTTTCCGCATCCACATTGAGCGATGCTGAAAAAGCCAAGCGAAGGACGGTAGCGGAATTTTGCGGATTGCTGACGCTTTCCGCGCTGTCGAATAACGACCGAGTGGGTTTGATAATGTTCACTGATAGGGTAGAGCTGGTTGTGCCCGCATTGAAAGGAAGGCAACAAGGCATGAGAATTCTTGATGCCCTCTCGGGCTTCGAGCCTAAAGGGTCGAGCACGCGACTTGATGTTGCCTTGGATACCTTTGGCCATCTAGCTCGAAAGCGTTCGGTGGGATTCGTGATTTCCGACTTTCTCGCCGAAAACTACGAGCAAGAGCTTGCAGCAGCGGGATTCCAGCACGACGTAATCGCTGTTAATCTCTTTGGAGCTGTTGAACTAGAAGCTCCGAGATCTGGAATGGCTCGTATACGAGATTCAGAGACGGGTAAATTGGATGTTGTAGACTTTCAGGCCGCTCAATCGAGGAGCAGGTTGGCCAAAATAAGGGAGTTAACCTTGGAGTGCGGCGTGGATCTGATCAACCTTCAGTCTGGCGGCGACTGCGTGGCGGTCCTTTCCGAATTTTTCAAGTCGAGGCAGCTTATGGCAGCAGATGAAAAAGGAGGCTAGGTCTGTGTTCATGCATCTAAAACCTGCTTTCATATCGGCCATTTTCGCCCTGGTCCTGACCAGTCTAGCATTCTCCGATACTCCATCGAGAGATGATAACGCCATTGTGAAGGTCGAATCTCGGCTGGATACGTCTAGGAGTTACTTTCCGGGCAATATTATCGAGTTGGCGGTAATCGCTACCGGCCGTTGTTATTTGGATTTGTCATTGCATCCTCCTTCGCATCCGCATGCCCGATTGCTGGAAATTCAACCAATCCCCAAAAGCCAGAATGAGGAGGGCCTTTTCCAGAATCAGTGGGTTGTTCTTTATCAAATCGGGCGGTCGGGTTCGCTCGTCTTGGAAGGGGGCAGCCTTGTCTTAGGCGCTGAACCTGAGTCGGATGCCAAGATATTGCCGGAAATTTCTTTCAATGC
>JAYZHU010000041.1:0-11842 GCA_036166175.1 Verrucomicrobiota bacterium
AGGCTCCCGTCAGACCAAAAGAGAGCTTCGCAGTCGAATAGGCGTCTCTTGGGAGGAAATTCGTTTTGGTCGGGATAGACGAATGGGAAGCTTCGGTACGCTACATCATTTGGATTTTTCGATAGATCGGGTTCCGCGATAAAGTGGATCGCCAAGTTCCTGCGGACATTGTTGAAATTCCCAAAATCGCCAATGAACAGATTTCCGGCTTTGTCAGTGGCGATGTCCTCCCAATCGGTGTTCGGTATCGAAGTGGGAATGATCGATAGGAGTTTCCCCGAGCGATTGATCGCGTATAGATCAGATCCGCCAGCCGAGTCATTATGGACCCAATAGACGTCCTCGAACTGAATGCTCTTGGCTATTCCGGAACACTCGCTAATATTCAGCGATTCAATCACCGCGTATGGTCGCAGCGTATTGGACGCTTCGATGGGACTGCTTAGACCAAATGCTACGAGGCAAGTTGTGGCGAGGATGGATGAAATTTCTTTCAGTGGTTTTTTACTCGCTAGAATTGTAAAAACCGGATCGCCGATTTTATATAGACAGTCCGTTTCGATTTGCATCCCTACTTTTATGGGATAGGCAGTCGGTCATACAACAGGATTGAAGGCGATCGAGATATTTTGATAAGAGCTATGAGTGAGCCAGCCATAAAAAACAGTCAGTTCACGATTCTCATTGTCGATGATGACGATGAGATTCGCTACTCTTTGGGTAGGGTACTCGGGAGTCAGGGCTACCGAATTGACACCGCTTCGAGCGGGGAGGAAGGAATCGAGAAGGTCAAAACCGGTTCGGCTCCGGACCTGATATTCATGGATATACGCATGGGGGGAATCAATGGCTTGGAGACGCTCCAGCACATGAGGGCGATAGATTCCAATTTGCAGATTATTTTGATGACTGCATTCGGAACGGCGCAAACAGCGATCGAGGCCATGAAGTATGGCGCCTACGACTACGTTATGAAGCCATTCGATCCCGAGCGCGTGCTGACGCTGGCATCCAGCGCGATTAATGCGGCCCTAGACTTACGATCGGCCCCAAAAAAAGATAAGAAGGTAAATAGCGAGGATTACAAGGAGGGCATCGTTGGCAGTTCTCCTGCGATGCAGGAAGTGTTCAAGGTAATCGGCCAAGTGGCGGCTAGCGACGCGACCGTTTTGGTGACGGGGGAAAGCGGTACGGGCAAAGAACTCATCGCCAATTGCATTTACCAGCATAGCCTCCGTTCTGATGGTCCATTTACGGCGGTAAATTGCGCCGCCATTCCGGAGAACCTTATCGAGAGCGAACTCTTTGGGCACGAGAAAGGAAGCTTTACCGGAGCGACAGCCCAGCGAATTGGGAAATTCGAGCAGTGCGATCGAGGAACGATTTTCTTAGATGAGATCGGCGACATGGCTTTGGCGACGCAGACAAAAATTCTGCGAGTACTTCAGGATGGTGAGATTCAGCGAGTAGGGGGATCGGAAACGATTCGGGTGGACGTCCGTGTGCTCGCCGCGACCAATAAGGATTTGGAGTCGATGGTGCGAAGCAAGGAGTTTAGAGAGGATCTCTATTATCGATTAAACGTTTTTCGGATACGCGTGCCCTCTCTCTCCCAACGCAAGGAGGACATCCCGGATATTGTCTATTTCATGCTGCAGAAATTGGCTCGGGAGGGCAAGGCTAGGGCCACACGACTATCCGATTACGCAATGGCGGTACTCACTCAGTACCCATGGCCAGGGAATGTGCGCGAGCTCGGAAATGTCGTCTATCACAGCGCGGTCGTCGCCCAAGGCGAAATCATATTGGCTAAGGATTTGCCAGACACGGTGTTGGAAAAAAAACCGACACAACTGACGCCGACTGATCCAGTAAATGAATCCGCTAGCATGGACTTGGACGCGGTTCCGGAATCGCCAGGCCTGAATGAGTCGATAGAAAGCCCGATGGCGACGGAAGTCGAACTAGCTGGGTCCTTGGAGAGGTCGTTTGATTTTCTGTACGAGGAAGTGAAGGAGCTCCAGGGGAAACGAATTCTCTCATTCATTGAGAAAAGTATGATTAAAAGGGCTATCTCCGACACGGGAGGGAACCAAGCAAAGGCGGCGGAGATACTAGGCATCACTCGGAATACGCTAAAAAAGCGGCTCGACGAATATGCTGCGGAGGAAGGCGATTCGGTTGACCAATCCGAGGTTTAGCGTCTGGCTGCTGGCCGGCAGGTGTTCGGGAAAGGCTTGCAGCCATTGGGCAAATGGGTTGGCAAAGAAGTCTATGAATATCGCACTAATGTTTTCCGGGCAAGGCGCCCAGAAAGTTGGCATGGGCAAAGATCTCTACGAAAGCAGCCCGATCGCCCGCGATATATACGACCGAGCAGATGAGGCTCTTGGATGGAAGCTATCGGATCTCAGCTTCGAAGGACCCGAGGAAATGCTGACCAAAACCGGCATTTGCCAGCCGGCCCTTTTCACCCATGGCTACATAGTTTTTCGTCTATTGAGTGAGAAAGGCCATTTGGAAGATGCCCAGATTGCTATGGGTTTGAGTTTAGGGGAGATAACGGCGTTCGCGGTGTCGGAAGTACTCGATTTTGAAACCGGCTTGCGGGTTGTGTCGGAGCGAGGGCGATTGATGCAGGAGGCCTGCGATTCTAGCGATGGATCGATGGCTGCGGTGATTGGCGTAGATCGGGAGACGGTTGCCGCATTTTGCCGCGAGCACGACGTGGAGATGGCCAATTTAAATTGTCCGGGTCAGATCGTCATATCGGGAGAGTCGGCGAAGATCGCAGCAGCGGTCGAGGACGGTAAGGCGAAAGGGTTTCGACGAGTAATGCCTCTCAACGTGGCGGGAGCCTATCACAGCCGACTCATGCAACCAGCGGTGGAGCCGTTTCGGGAGTTCTTGTCCGGGATCGCGTTCAACGAACCCAAGTACAAAGTGTTATCCACTACCACAGGCGATGAGATTCATGGCTCCGAGGCTATTCGCGAATCGATTCTCAAAGCAGTGGTTTCGCCGGTTTATTGGGAGGACTGCATGGTTGCAGCGGCGAAGGATGGGGCCGACAAATTTTACGAGCTAGGTGTTAATGGAATTCTCAAGGGCCAGCTGCGGCGGCTCGATAAAGACCTGGAGTGCGCTAGCTACGAGACTTGGGAAGATGTTGCCTCGGTGGCTGTAGATTGTGGCTAGCGGCTGTCTCCCGGTCTAGCGGGAATTTTGGGCGGCGGGTAAATCGCGTGCCACCCTTGGAGCGTTTCCAATAAGTCGAGTTGATATCAGGTTTTCGTAGTAGGTGCGTCGCTTGCGGCGACCCTAGAAGCGGGTGATACTCTCATCACGCGGTCGCCGCAAGCGGTGACCCTACAAGTTTCGAAATTAATGCGCGTGTCCTTGAAGAAAAATCGAAAAGGTGGAACATCATGTCCTGGCACGATTTAGTGTATTCCCTGCTTGAAAGCGCGAGATCGACCGAGCAAGTTCTTCGCCTTCAATGGACACGGACCATAAACGCAACTTCAGCATCATTGCTCATGTGGATCATGGGAAGACGACGCTTTCCGATCGTTTGCTGGAGTCCACGGCGACAGTTACCGAGCGCGTGCTGACGGAACAGCACTTGGATTCCATGGACTTGGAGCGGGAGCGTGGCATTACTATTAAGAGCCATCCCGTTACCATGAATTACAAAGCGAAGGATGGGCAGCTGTATCAGTTCAACTTGATGGATACGCCGGGGCATGTGGACTTTTCGTACGAAGTTTCCCGAAGCTTGGCGGCTTGCGAGGGAGCCTTGCTGCTAATCGACGCAGCTCAGGGAGTTGAAGCCCAGACGGTGGCGAATGCCAATTTGGCTGTGGAGCAGGATTTATTAATCATCCCGGTCATCAATAAAATCGATCTCCCCAGCGCTAACCTGGATTTGTGTCTTCGGCAGCTGGAAGATCTGATCGCGATCCCGTCTGAAGAGGCAATTCTGGCCAGCGCCAAGAATGGCGTGGGAATCGAGGAAATTCTAAGCGCTATCGCTGAGCGAATTCCGTCTCCACGTTGGGCGGATTACCCGTCGACTAGGGTTGGGATTTTCGACTCTGTCTACGATCCGTACCGAGGGGCGATCATCTACGCTCGGGTTTACTCGGGATCGCTTAGGCGGGGTGATAATGTCGTAATGATGAGCGACAATACTCGGGCTGAAATTAAAGAGGTGGGTGTATTCACGCCTTCGATGCAAAAAACGGATGCTTTGGAAGCAGGGGATGTGGGGTATGTTGTTTGCAATATCAAGAATGTTTCGGACATAAAGATTGGCGACACCATTACCCAGGCGGCTGGTCAGGCCGAAGAAATGCTACCCGGCTACCAGGAGGTACGACCACTGGTCTTTTCCGGAATTTACCCGGTGGAGACATCGGATTTCGAGAAACTTAAGGCAAGCATGGGAAAGCTTCAGCTAAACGATGCCGCTTTCAGTTTCCAGTCGGAGAGTTCTACGGCTTTGGGTTTTGGCTTTCGGTGCGGGTTTCTGGGATTGCTGCACATGGAAATCATACAGGAGCGGATACGACGGGAATACGATGTGGAGATTATTTCCACCTATCCCAGCGTTATCTATCGAGTAGAAAAGGCTAGCGGCGAAACGATCGAGGTCGACAACCCCATAAATTTGCCGGATCCCTCGGCGATTGAAAGAATTCTCGAGCCGACCATCAAAGCGACAATCCATGTGCCGAACGACTGCATCGGGGATATCCTTAATCTGGTTATGGATAAGCGTGGAATCTGCGACCATACCGAGACGCTTGATGACACTCGTCTCATGATTGTGGCCAATTTGCCTCTAAACGAGATCCTAGTGGATTTCAACGACCGCCTCAAAAGCATCACGCGCGGCTATGGGTCGATGGACTACGAATTGGACGAATACCGAGAATCGAAATTGGTCCGTATGGATATTTTGGTTAACGGTGATCCCGTTGATGCCTTTTCTTCTATTGTGCATATTGATAAGGCTCGGGAAAAAGGGAAAGACCTGTGCGATAAACTGGCGGCGATCATCCCGCCCCATCTTTTCAAAATCGCCGTTCAAGCCGCTGTTGGTGGAAACGTCGTTGCTCGAGAGAATGTACGAGCCATGCGAAAAGATGTTACAGCGAAATGTTATGGCGGGGACATCACTCGCAAGCGGAAACTTTTGGAGAAGCAGAAAGAGGGGAAACGTAAAATGAAGAACATCGGCAACGTTTCCATTCCGCCCGATGCCTTCATCAAGGTTTTGAGAAATGACTAGCGGGCCATGTTTGACAGTATCGGAATCAAAATTGGATCGAATGCCCAAAGCGATTGTCGTTGCTTGTCGCCGAGATCGATTGTTTAACCTGCTAGTTTCCTGAGGCCGCGGCCCAAATCCCTCCCACTTCCTAAACATGTTTGGCTTTCTTCAATCAGAAAACAAAAAGCTGCGAAGCGCTGCCAAGAACTGGCTCTACCTAGGGCACAAAGTCTACAATTTCCGCAAGGACGAATTATCTGGTGCGGAAATCTCCGAATTGGCCCGTCGCATTGATGAGCTGCGGGTAGCGGTAAAGACCAAGCCGGCCGACGCTGGCAAACTCAAGCTCGCGATTGAGGCCATGGAGGATCACATGCGAAAGGTCGGCGGAGCTTTCTACCCGCAGTCATCGCTGGGAGAGAATGTGGACTTCGCCCTGTATTTTCTCATCATCTATTTGGGGTTTACCGCTTTCTTTATAAAGCCCTTTAAGATTCCGACCAACTCGATGTGGCCGACTTACAATGGAATGACTAGTGAAGTATGGACGGAGGATAGCGAAGCTCCAGGTTTTGCCAGCCGAACGCTCCGCTTTTTGACCTTTGGAGCCATCCGTTATGAAATGGAGGCGCCGGCAGATGGGGAATTGCTGATCCCGGTCCGGATGGGTCGCCGGGGTTCTGGAGTCGCCATCGATTTGCCTACGGCGACGGTCTCCAAGCGCCATCATCTGATTGTCCCGGGCAAAGGCGTGGGCTATACGTTCGAGGTAGGTGGAAAGCCGGTCCTCTTCAAGGTGCCGCGAGACTTCGATCTGGCCCGAGGCATGCCGATGAATGGAGTCCAAGGGGAAAGCATCTTGGGCAAAGCCATGTTTCCGGATGAACCCTCGTTTTGGGATGCTATTCAAAAGAGAATCGTCGATGGGCAGGTCGCTCGTCGCGGTAGAATGACACTCCCTGATGGAAGGTCTGAAGAGGTTGCGATGGTTCGCACTGGGATGTGGTTCAAGAAAGGCGATACCATGCTCTCATTCGATATTCATACGGGAGACCAGTTATTCGTAGACCGTATGAGCTACCACTTCGTTCGTCCGAAAGTGGGTGATGGATTTGTTTTTCGAACAGGGGAAATCCGGAATTTGTCCGCAAGCGGAGACAAATACTATATCAAGCGGTTGGCCGGTACGCCGGGCGATACCATGAAGATCGAGGATGAGAGGTTGCTGGTTAATGGCGATCCAGCAACGGGTTCGATCGCATTCTCCAAGAACAATTCCAAGGAGCCGCCGTACGATGGCTATTTCAATAGCGACCCGAGGCAAACCGCCTCGGGCTTTCGGGGTTTGCTTCGAAATGGCGAAGAGATTATGGTTCCCGATGAGGCCTATGTGGCCTTGGGGGACAATAGTGGCCATAGTTACGACAGCCGTGGTTGGGGATATGTGCCGGAGTCCATGATCGTAGGTCGGCCCGTCATGATATTCTATCCTTTCACTAAACGATTTGGATTAGCGAAATAGGATTTAGAACGACGTTATTGGTCCGTTTTTCGTTCCAGCTTTAACCTTGACACACTGAGCGTGGAACAAGGTAGTAGATCCTTCCTCTGAGGTTCCGTTTCCGCTCACCAGACGAGCTGCTCTAAACCTGTTCTAGATCTATTTGGGCTAGTCAGGTTCAAAGCGTGTCTTTTTAGGCGTATAATGAGCCTTAATACATTCTTCCAAACGCAACAATTTCTGTATACAGGTGGGATCTTTTACGCCATAAATGCAGCCAATGAAGCCGTTCCGATTTCACGTGCACTCTGCCTCATCGAGAGTTTCGATGGTAGTCATAGCGATTTTGGCGATCGCTATACCAGCTCCAAACGCTGATGCGGATGCAAGAGGCGAACAACTCTATCGTAATTGCTCTATCTGCCATGGTCCTGACGGACAGGGCATACCGCTGCAGCTGGCTCCCGCGTTATCCAATCTCTCCGAAAAGTACATCGTAGAGCAGCTCAAGAAATACAAGGCAGGCGTGAGAGGAGCGCACGAGAAGGATGTCGCTGGTCTAAGAATGCTTCCCATGTCCCGAACTTTGTTGACAGAAGAGGACATGCAAGCCGTCGCCAGCCACATTGTATCTTTGGGATCGTCGCCGATTGAAGCCACTCTGGAGGGCGGCGACCCAGTTAAGGGCCAGGTTACTTACCAGACCTGTCTCGCTTGTCACGGGCCGGATGGCAAAGGCAATGATTTGTTGAATGCCCCGAGTTTGATCCATCAGCACGACTGGTATCAACTAACGCAACTGAAGAATTTCAAAGATGGTATTCGCGGAGGAAATCCGCAAGACATCACCGGCGCCCAGATGAGGCCCATGGCTATGATGCTTGTAGACGAGCAAGCCATGAAGGACGTAATCGCCTACATCCAAACCCTTTCCAAGTGACCCGGTATCGAACTAATTACTATGAGCGACGACAAACTCGATCCTGAAGCAGAAGAATACGCTTACTCAATTACCCGGAAAATGTTCCTTTACACGTTTTTTGGGACAATAGCTTTTTCGGTAGTTATAGTAGCTCTTTGGTACGTATTTTAGCCATCCTCCGTTTTTCATACACTTAATACAAATCGTTAGAAAATGTTTGAGTTTTTAGACAAGTTCATGCCCGGAGTACTCGAGTCCTTGATTCCAAGGGCTTCTGAATTCGCCATCCAGATCGACGTGCTCTTTGACGTTATCACCCTTTTGGTAGGATTCTGGTTCGTCCTCGTTTTAGGATACTTCTTCTACCTAGTGTTTCGCTACCGGCATCGCGAAGGCCGTAAGGCGGAGTACGTAACGGGAGAGACCCACAAGCAGAAACAAGCCATTGAGATACCCCACTTTCTCATTCTTGCCTGCGACATCGCGATCATCATTCCGACATTCGTGGTTTGGTACAATGTGAAGATCGAGGTGCCTCCTCCGGACGAAGAAGTTCGGATTGTTGCTCAGCAGTGGGCCTGGACGTTTTATCACGCAGGCGAAGACGAGATTCTCGGAACGGATGATGACATAGTATCCATCAATGAACTTCACGTGAAAGAGAACACGCAGTACACTTACCATTTAGAGTCACGGGACGTCATGCACAGTTTTTCCGTACCGGTGTTTAGACTGAAGCAAGATGCCGTTCCTGGACGCGTCATTACTGGTCATTTCAAGCCGATTTTAACAGGCGAGTGGGATATCCAGTGCGCGGAAATGTGCGGCGTGGCTCATGGAATCATGGGCGCACGGATCTTCATAAAGAGCGAAGAAGAGCATAAAGTTTGGTTAGCGGCGAATACTCCGATTGATAGAGGAGCGAGCTTGTTGGCCGTAACTAGCGAAGAAGAGATCACAGAATCGAAGGAGAATAGGAATAATGGCTGAAGTCGCCCCCGCAGAAGTTGGTCATGGGGATGCCCATGACGATCACCACGAAGAATCTTTCTGGAGTAAATACGTTTTCTCGACGGACCACAAGATAATCGGATTCCAGTACATGTTTACTGGAATGGCGATGGCTCTCATTGGGGGTTATTTTGCTTACGTTTTCCGCATGCAACTGGCCTTCCCGGGCTCATCGATTCCATTCTGGGGCACGTTATCGCCAGCCGCCTACAACTCGTTGGTGACCAACCATGGAACTATCATGATTTTCTGGGTGGCGATGCCCGTTCTGATAGCGGCAATGGGGAATTTCTGTATTCCGCTGATGATTGGCTGTGACGATATGGTTTTCCCGAGGATAAACCGACTTTCGTATCAGATATTTTTGCTGAGCGCGATCATTCTGATCGTCTCATTCTTCGTTCCGGGAGGAGGCTTTGGTGGTGCGTGGACATCGTACCCGCCGTTATCGGCAAAAGCCGAGTACAATTCGACTCCGTTTGGAGCTCCTCTATGGTTGATAGCGGTGACTTTGGAAATTGTGGCATTCTTGTTAGGAGGTATCAATTTCATCACGACGACGATGAACGCCCGAGCGAAGGGAATGAAGATCTATGACATACCAATGCTCGTATGGATGATCGTAATCGCGAGCATACTGTTCATGTGTTCGGTCGGCCCATTAGTAGCTGGAGCCGTAATGCTATTGTTCGACCAAACGCTTGGAACGTCATTTTTCGATGCCGCCGCCGGTGGTGATCCCGTTCTGTGGCAGCACTTGTTTTGGTTTTTCGGGCACCCAGAGGTTTACGTGGTGTTGTTGCCGGCTATGGGAATAGTGGCGGAGGTAGTTTGTGTATTCGCGAGAAAAAAGCTATTTGCGTACAAATTGATTCTCTTCAGCTCGATCGGGTTGGGGATACTGAGTTTCTTTGTTTGGGCTCACCACCAATTCATATCTGGGGTCGATCCGCGAGCGACGTATCTATTCACCACGACGACTTTGCTCATTTCCATTCCGGTGGCTATTATGCTCTTCGCTTTCATCGCCACTCTTTATGGGGGATCGATTCGTTTCAGCACGGCCATGTTGTTTGCGTTGGCTTTCATTGCGGAGTTCCTCCTGGGTGGAGTCACGGGCATTTGGTTAGGCTCAAGCGGCGTAGACATATACCTTCACGACACTTACTTCGTGCTGGCCCACTTCCACTACACCTTTGTCCCGATCGCGATAATCGCGGTCTTCGCGGCTGTCTATCATTGGTTTCCCAAGATGTTCGGCCGTATGATGAATGAGACTTGGGGAAAAATTCACTTTTGGGGAACAGTAATCTCCTTCAATGGTATATTTATTCCGCTCTTTATTTTGGGGTCAGCAGGGCAGCATCGAAGAATCTACAACTTTCAGAACTTTCCGGATTTGGCGGGCCAAAACATGCAAGATATGCGCGTTTTTGCCACCATGTGCCTCGTTCTGATGCTGGCTTTTCAGGTAATATTCATCGTCAATTTTATTGTGAGCCTCAAGAGGGGAGAAAAGGCGGGCCGGAATCCCTGGAACGCCACCACGCTTGAATGGATCACGGAGTCGCCTCCGCCACACGGAAACTTTGGCTTGACTATGCCGGAAGTTTATCGAGGTCCCTACGAATACTCGGTAGAAGGGCGGGAAAAGGACTACTGGCCGCAAAATGAGAAGCCAGAGCCTGAAAAGATTTAACGATTTAGAGGAACTCTATCTATGGTGCATCAAATTATCGCTACCGGTCGTAGCCGGACAGGAATCCCTACAGGACGTTTGGCCGTCTGGTGGGTTATCGGTTCGGAAATTCTGATCTTCGGGGGCTTGATTGCCACCTACTTGCTGAACCGTTTCAATCACGGTCCATCTTGGTCGGTAGAAGCGGCCAACACCAATACGTTTATCGGAGCCTGCAACACCTTCTGGCTTCTGACCTCCAGCCTTTTCGTGGTGTACGCCCATGCCGCTTCGGAGCGTAGGGATGCAGCGAAGACGCGCATGTGGATCTGGCTGACGATCCTGTTAGGCGGATTTTTTATGGGCTTCAAAACCTATGAGTACGCGACAGAGATACACCATGGATTTACTCTGTTCACGAGTAACTTTTGGAGTTTCTACTACACGGCGACGGGTCTTCACGGATTTCACGTTCTCTGTGGAATGGTCATTTTGGCTATTATTGCTGAAGGCGATATCAAGAAGGGGCGTAATTGGCATAGGGTAGAAAATATCGGACTCTACTGGCACTTTGTGGACATCGTGTGGATTTTCCTTTTTCCGCTGATGTACATTGCGAAGTAACCACATCTTAACTACTAACCATCATGGCAGGACATAAACATCCAAGTTATCTCAAAATTTACATCACCTTGGTAGTGCTCTTTATTGTGAGTGTTGTCGGTCCTGAGGTGGCTCCAGCATTTGGTGCTTTTGCCAAACCCGTAGTCCTCTTGACCGCGTTCGGAATCGCCATTTGGAAGGCCTATCTCGTTTGTGCGTATTTCATGCATCTCAAGGTTGAGAAAATTTACGCCCCCTACATCCTTTTGGCCTGTCTGTCTTTGCTTTTCGTGTTCTTCTTTGGCACCGCCACAGACGCCATGTTCGCCAATGGACACAATTGGGTGAAGCCCATGGACGAGAACGAGAAGGTTGAGGAGGCGATGTCGAGAAGCTACGTGCTGAATAAAGACAAGCATGGTGGTGGTCATGGGGACGACGACGACCACGATAGCGAGGCTCACTAGGGTTATTTTATCAGGGTAAAACTAATTTCTGTAGGGAACCAGAAACGAAGAGGGAAATATGAAAACTTTAGAGCCAGCGTACGGCGGACAAAGCCGCCCTGAAAGTGAACCAAAAATTAGCAATAGCGCCCTTGGCATGATTGCTTTCATTGGTACGGAGCTCATGTTCTTTGCTGCTTTGATCAGCGCTTTCTTGATCATAAGCTCGGCCGCGGAGGCTTGGCCTCCTGAAGGTCAGCCGCGCCTGCCAATTTATGTTACCGCATTGAATTCCTTGGTTCTCTTCGCGAGCGGTTGGATGATGTTCAAAGCTTACCATTCGTTTAAGGTAACCTCTTTCAGCGAAGGAACGAGTAAACTGGTAAAAACTACGATGTGGCTG
>JAYZHU010000042.1:0-11767 GCA_036166175.1 Verrucomicrobiota bacterium
TCCGTCATAGCGAGATACGTCCGTGCTCGTGCCTCCCATATCGAATGCGATGACGCGATGAGCTCCAGCCACACTACCAACTCGGCTGGCCCCTACTACACCCCCAGCCGGCCCACTCAGCAAACTGTCCTTGGGACGATAGCGGGCCCGAGAAACCAATCCGCCAGAACTGGTCATGACCGAGAGTCCAGACCTGCCAACGGCTGACTCAATCGCATCCAAGTAAGCTTCCATTATCGGAGCCAAATAGGCGTCTACCACCGCCGTCTCTGCCCGCGGCAGCAGCTTGATCTTAGGAGCCAGTCCACTCGAAATGGACACGCGCTCGAATCCAGCTTCACGCAAGATCTCTGCCGCCCGACGTTCGTGATCAGAATTTCGGTAGCTGTGGAGAAAACCTATGGCTCCCGTCGTGATTCCTTCTTCAATACAACTGGAAGCCTGTTCAAATAAGGCTACTTCATTCAACTCGGCTAAAACCTCTCCTTCCGCGTTCAACCGTTCTTCGACTTCGAATACGGATTCATGGAGCGGCTGCCGCTTTCGGATGCCTAACTCGAACAAATCTGGTCGCCGCTGATCGCCGATCCGCAATAAATCTTTAAAGCCTTTGGTCACGAAAAAAGCGATCTTCGCCCCTTTCTCCTCAAGCAAGGCGTTGGTCCCCCGCGTCGTAGCAAGCCTCATTTCTAATGGTGGCAGAGCCTCATTTAGCCGCCGCTTCGTCAACAGGCGAATGGCTAAGAGCGGCGCTTCTTCCGGAGACTGTAACGAACAAAGAACTTTATCCGGCAATTCGGGAGCATCATCGAACAGGATGGCAAGAGAGTCCCTCCCTCTCCATGATTTGATCAAGATTGGCTCAGTGGTTTCGTCGTGGAAATCCACGCGGTAGCCATCAAAGAAATGGTCTCCTGCGCCAACCGGCAAATCGATCCGCAATTCTCTAGGGCTAAGTTGTTCTGTCAAACGCCCGCGTATTGCAGAGTTGGATAGCGTCTTTAATCTCAGCTCATCTCCCTCTGGCGTTTCAGCCAGGCAATCCGTAAAGGTGCCCCCAGTATCTATCCAAAATTTCCACATTCTGAAAGGAGACGAATACGCGTTCTCAATTTCGACTTCCGGGTTTCGCTACTCGAATGCGTTTTCTTCGATCAAGTCCGTTTGCGTTTCCCAAAGGCGGGCATAATGACCTCCTTGAAGAGTGAGCTCCTCGTGCATTCCTTTTTCTATGATTCTCCCTTTGTCTAGCACGACAATCTGATCCGCTCTTCTTACCGTGGACAGCCGGTGAGCGATAACCAGCGTCGTCCTTTCCTTGACCAGATTGTCGACCGCGCTCTGGATCTTGGCCTCAGTCAAGGTATCGACGCTAGAGGTCGCCTCATCGAGAATGACCAATGGAGGATTCCGAAGAATCACTCGAGCAATCGTAAGCCGCTGCTTTTCTCCCATGCTCAACCGAATACCTCGTTCCCCGATGCGTGTATCCATCTGATCAGGAAGTTGAGACACGAACTCCCAAGCGCTCGCTCCCTGCAATGCGGTAACCAGTTCCTCTTCCGTGGCTTCCTGTTTGGCTAGTTTGAGATTGTCCCGCACAGTGCCATCAAAAAGAAACGGATCCTGGGCTACCACTCCAATTCTTTTGCGAAGGTCAATCAAGTCGAACTCCCGAACCTCGACCCCATTTATTGTCACCGACCCCGACCCTACATCGTAATAGCGTTGCAGCAGGTTGGCTACGGTCGATTTCCCAGCCCCTGTATGCCCGACCAAGGCGGTCACTCCACCGCGTTCGAGTTTCAGCGAAAAGTTCGACAGCAACGTTTCCCTGCCCTCGTATCCAAAACTTACTTCGCCAAATTCGATTTCGAGTAATCCGCTCGGGAACTTGGTGGGGCTTTCCGGACTTTTAATTTCTACCGGATAATCCAGCATTTCGAATACCCGCTCTCCCGATGCTTTGCCCGTAGCTATCAAGTTGTTCAGTCCATTCAATTGGCTCAAGGGCATGTAAAGCATGGCGCAATACTGGAAGAACATGAGAAAGTCCCCAGCTTCAAACCGATCTGGTTGCGTCGCGAAAAGGTAGCCCCCATAACCAACCACGGCTACCGTTCCCAAGCTAACCACGAAATTGGTGGACGGGCCATGAATTGACCAGCGAAACATGGACTTTAGTGTGAAAGCCCGTAGCTCCTGGGAACGTTCGTCAAAACGAGCCTTCTCCTGCTCCTTTAAGGCGAAGGAATTTATGAGTCGGTTTCCTTGTATATCCTCAATCAACAAAGAATTCAGCTCTCCCGCGGCCGTGCGAACTTTTCTCCAATTCTTTGCCTGAGCCTTGAAATGTATGCGGGCCATGATTAGCATAATCGGTATCGGCAGAATCATGAGGGTCGCCAATACGGGCTCGAAATAGAACAGAACCGCGGCAGTCCCCAATACCGTCAAAAGCGCTGTGCTACCCTGCTCTGTGCCATCGAGTATCACCCGTTCCACGTCTTGCACATCTTCAATCACTCTTGAGGCGATATCACCTGATTTCCGACTATCGAAATAGCCAATCGGGAGCTCCATAAGCTTGTCATGAAGATCCCTTCTTAAATCCACTAGGACTTTCTGTTCTAGCGTATTGTTCGCTCGAATACGCATCGAGTTGAAGATTTCCCGAAATAGGAAGCATCCGGCTATTGCCAAAACGGCCCACCAAAGGTTCGTCAATTCCCCTTTCGGCAGCACCTCATTGACGACATAACGCGTGACCAATGGCACGACTAGCATGAAAACCGTACTGGCCACAGCCAGCGACAAGGTGAGCCAAAACAGGGGCTTGTAGCGAAACAAATAGCCCGAAACTCTCCATATCGTCCTCATCTCTTCCCATACCTGCTTGGGGGCCCTTGCAATGACAAGCCTATAGACGCAGGTTTGACTCCCACGAGGATACCTAAGATGACTTTGCGTGTTAATGTCAGCAGAAAAAATAGACTGGGATCGGCTCACCCGACTTAGGAAACGATTCCTGGAAATAGAGGAGGATCCCGGCGTGTATTGGGATTCCGCTGAAGACCTGGCTCAGTATCATCGGTTTTTCGGCCAGCGCATCGGGTGGAAATGGAGGGATGCTGTAAGACAAGCCAAACAAGCAGGCTGGCATCTTCGATCCAACCGTGTCGTTGACTGGGGCTGTGGCACAGGGATCGCATCGCTGACCTTTTTGGAGGAGATCGAATCCCAAGGGATTGAATCGGTCACCCTCTGTGACCACTCCCTTTTAGCCACTTCCTTCGCCAAAGACGCTTTAAAAACTCGTTTTCCAAACTTGAGCGTGAAGATCGCGCAGGAATCCGAACTCAAGGAGCTGGGCGACTCGATCATTCTCGTAAGCCACACCCTCAACGAGCTATCTGCTGGAGTTCGTTCTAAGCTCAAGAGGCAACTGATTCAGGCCCGGCAATTGTTTTTCGTGGAACCTGGGAATCACAAGTGCAGCCATTTGCTTATCGAACAACGCGAAGGCCTGATCGACCAGTTCCGTCCTATTGCTCCCTGCGTTTGTAACCTAGCCTGCAAAATGGATCTGGAGGACAACGCCCATCATTGGTGCCACTTTTTTGCAAAGCCGCCTGTAGAGGCGTTCACCAGTTCAGACTGGAGCCGATTTAGCCGTGAACTTGAAATCGACCTTCGTAGCCTTCCTTACAGTTATTTAGCTCTCGATTCAATCAGCCTGGACTCCGAATCAGACAATCGAAGCTCATCGCGTGTGATCGGACGACCCAGGCAACACAAGGGATACACCAACCTTCTGTCCTGCGACCGGAACGGTCTCAACCTATACCAGTTGCAAAAACGGGACAACCCCACACTTTGGAAAACAATTAAGAAAAACAAATGCGGCTCGCTTTTCACTTGGACTTCGATCGATGGTGACCGGATTCGCGAGGGCGGACCAGCGAATACTGAAAACCATTGAGACGGTGGCAGGCGCATTCCGCAGTTGATCGCTAGGACTCCAGCATAGGAAAACGTTGACCGAAATCTACAAACCAGAACCGTACTCAGAGAAGTCGGAAAGCCCACTCGATATCTTGTATCAAGATGCTAGTTACGTTGTGGTAAACAAGCCTTCAGGCCTGCTTGTTCATCGATCGAATCTCGACGCTACGGAAACTCGCTTTGCGGTTCAGCTACTGCGAGATCAGCTGGGCCGTTGGGTATTCCCCGCTCACCGCATCGACAAACCCGCATCCGGAGCGCTCCTTTTCGCTTTGGATGAGGAGGCCTTAACTCGAGCCACGGCGATGTTCTCCGACAATCGGATAAACAAAAAGTATCTAGCGATCGTCCGAGGATTTTCACCGGAGTCCGGAATTATCAATCGCCCTTTGCGAAAGCTACGGGATGGCAATCGCAAATCGAAAAGCAAGGACGCTCAGCCTTCAGAGACGCGGTTCAGCTCCCTCAAGTACAGCGAACTCAAGTATCCCACTGGGCGCTACCAAACCACGCGCTATTCTCTCGTCTCCCTCACGCCTCGTACCGGTCGTCGGCATCAGCTAAGAAGGCATCTAGCCGGGATCAACCATCCCATCATCGGCGATACGACGCATGGAGATTATCGCCAAAACACTTCCTTTCGAGAACGTAATGGCTTTCTTCGCCTTTTTCTGCACGCCTCTGATCTTGCTTTTACCTGCCCCTTCACCGATGAGCCTTTATCTTTTAAGGCCCCGATCCCATCTGATTTTCATGACGCTATCAAAGCATGCGGGCTAGAATGAGGGACATTCGTTTTGCAATCAGACCGATCGCCAATTTTCTTAGCCTTTTAACTGTCTAATGAGCTGGCCTATAACAACCATCGGATTCGACGCAGACGACACGCTCTGGCATAACGAGAATCTGTTCGAGGACCACCACGAAAAGTACTGCGAGCTCCTTTCCGAATACCACGATTCCAGCACCGTCGAGAAGGTGCTATACGAAACGGAGATGAAAAATCTCGAACTATTTGGCTACGGGATTAAAGGATTCACGCTCTCCTGCATCGAGACTGCCATCCAACTTACGAACGGGGAGATCAAGGCCGATGAGATTCGCCGTATAATTGATCATTGCCGATATATGTTAGAGCATCCTGTCGAAGTTTTCGACGGCGTCGAATCGGTTCTCAAAATGCTTTCGCCCAAGTACAGGCTTATCCTCATTACCAAAGGCGATCTCCGCGATCAGGAACGCAAAATCGCGAAATCCGGACTAGCCCAATACTTTGATTACACGGAGGTTGTTTCCGACAAAAACGTCGAATCCTACGCGCGTGTTCTCGGGAGAGGCCAAGTGCCAACCGATCAGTTTCTGATGATCGGAAACTCACTCAAATCAGACATCCTTCCCGTGCTGAATCTGGGTGGCCACGGCGTCCATATTCCCTACCGTATCACTTGGGCCCATGAGCGCGTGCATTCCCCACCAACCGACCACCAGAATTTCTACGAGCTCGAGTCCATTGCCCAACTTCCCGGACTCATCGACTCCATCGTTCCCGCCAATGGATAGGCCCAATCTCTTTCCTGCTCCCAAAACGCTGGTCTCAGTGAAGGGAACGCTACCGTTTAAACTTCCACTATCAATCCAAGCCGGCGAACATCCTAGCCCGCGGTTTCGTTCAGCGATTAAAGCCGTTCCCTTTTTGGAGGAGCAAGATGCTCCAATTGCCCCATCCGAGTGGCGAATCGAATGCGGGTTGGTCGATTGCAAAGATTTTTCAGACGAGAGTTATCAGCTGAAAATCTCGTCTGAGGGAATCGCTCTGAACGCGAAGACCGAAACCGGATGGTTCCGAGGACTCACTACTCTGGGCCAAATCGTGAGGGAATGCCGCTATGCCCTTCCTTGTCTTCTAATCGAGGACGGTCCCGACCTCAGCGAAAGAGGCTACATGCTGGATATCAGCCGCTGCAAGGTCCCCACTCAGGATACGCTGTACGAACTTGTAGATACGCTAGCGGCTCTCAAATACAATCAACTGCAACTCTATACTGAGCATACTTTCGCCTATCGAAACCACCAAGCAGTTTGGGAGAACGCCTCTCCATTAACAGCTGAAGAAATCCAATCTCTAGATACGTATTGCTACAATCGCTACATCGAACTGGTTCCCAACCAAAACTCATTCGGCCATATGGATCGTTGGCTGCGACACGATGCCTATAAGCATTTGGCAGAATGCCCCAACGGCTACACGCATCCACTGCTAGGTCCTCTCCAATGGGGTGGCACACTCAAACCCGATGAGGATTCGCTCGCCTTCATCAGCAAACTTTACGACGAGCTGCTTCCCAATTTTCGCATTAATCGGGTCAATGTCGGCGCTGACGAGCCTTGGGAACTAGGTCAGGGCTGGAGCGAAGAACTGGTCAAAGAGCGCGGAAAACATCGTGTCTATATCGATCACCTCTTGCGAATATACGATCTGGTGGAAAGACGTGGAAAGACGATGCAATTCTGGGGAGATATCGTCCTCGAAAATCCCGAATTCGCCCGCGAACTACCGAGAAACTGCCTAGGGATTATCTGGGGCTACGAAGCGAATCACCCCTTCGACGAACAATGCCAGGTCTTCGGGAACTCCGGAATACCCTTTTATGTCGCCCCCGGAACTACCGCTTGGAATAGCATTGGTGGACGTATCCAAAATTCACTACATAACATTGAAGAAGCCTGTCGGCAAGCAGTCAACCATGGAGCTCAAGGTATGCTCCTTACAGACTGGGGAGACTTCGGTCACCACCAGTTCCCCTTCACGAGCTACCACGCCATCATTGAAGCATCAGCCCTTTCATGGAATCAATCTTCAAACGGGGAATACAATCTCTGCGATGCCGTCGACTCCACCTTCCTCCACGGCAATTCTTCAGCTACCGCAGAAGCGATATTCGAACTCAGCAAGATCGTTAACTCCTTTGAATACAGGCCGGATAACCGAACCTTACTCAATGATCTGCTAATGTCCAAAGGGCAGAAGCTGAGAGATCAACTAAGCCACGCAACCTCCGGAGAACTCGAACAATGCCGAGAGCGTTTGAGCGAGTTCATCTCCTCGATGAAAGCGGATCAACCTTCTTCGAAAGCCAGCGATCTCGTCTTGCGAGAACTTCTGCTCACGAGCGAGCTCCTAGAATTCGCGACTCGGAAGGGCTTGAAAACTTTCTCTGAAGTGGACGGGAATTTACAGGAAGAGCGTGCCAGGCTTGTTAGTGAGTACAGGTCGCTTTGGCTGGCCCGAAATCGCCCAGGAGGCTTGGATGAAAGCGCAGCCTATTTAGAAAAGGCTTAATGCATGTAGAGTTCTCAGATCCTAGGGAGGGCCGGCTCTTTCCTCCGTCTGGATAATCTGGAGGATCGAGCCGATCCTCCCTGCCTCTCACTTGCTCAGTAAGTTTATTCGGTTATGGTTACTGATCCCTCTAATCCTTTTTGGCTCATCTAATCCAGCAGCTGGTCTTTCAATGCCTCCGGATCGGAAGTTGGGGCTTTGCAAGCGTAGTTATCACAAACATACACTAGCGGCGATGCATTGTCTCGGGGAAAATCCTCATACCGTTCATTGCGGGATAGAAGCCAGTCTGATTCAATGTCCAAATACGCGATAGAAGAATGGCGTTTCCGATTGGAAAATACCATTTGGACCAATTGCTGACCTGTTTGCGATCCCCGATCTCCGGTGATAACGATCTGCTGGACAGGTCGGAGCACTCGCATCGCTGCTAGGAGCATGGCAGGCATGGACCGCGGGTACGATGACCAACGGCTTCGGAAAGCCTCAATCGTGTCGCGAGCGTATTTAGCGAATCGCTCTTCACCTAGAATGCTGGAGATCTTTATGAGAGCTATCGCCGCTAGCGAATTGGCGGACGGTTCCGCCCCGTCGTAATCGTCTTTAAGACGAGCGATCAAACTATCGTCTCCATCACTGCTACTGAAGAAGCCGCCCCCAGCTTCATCCCAAAATCGGCTCATCAAGCACTCAATAAGCATTTCCGATCGTTGCAGCCATTGAAGACATCCTGTAGATTCATATAGATCCAGGTAGGCCAGCCCTAAGCAGGCATAGTCTTCCAAGAACCCTTTGGTCTCTCCCAAGCTCTCGCGAAAAGCCCTGAATAGTGTCGAGGTAGCGGTGTCGAACATTCGATCCCAAACAAATGCACCAGCTCGAACCGCAAGTTCTAAGCTTGATTGATCCCCACTCGACTGATACAGGCGACAAGCTCCAGAGATCATAAGCCCATTCCAGGACGCCAGAACTTTGTCATCCAGATGAGGCCTCGGGCGCTTATCTCTGGCGGTCTTCAAAATCCGAATGCATTGATCCAATAGCAGTCCAACCTCAGATGGCTCAAATCCTCCCTCACTCGAAAGCGTTTCCAAATCGACAGACTGGAAAAGAACATTGGCTCCGCTAAATTCGCCGTGGGGATCCGACTCCTGCCTCACGTTCCCTTCCTCCTGGACTCCGAAGGCTTCTCTGAACATCTCGTATTTCTGTTCGCCCAACCTACGTCTAAGCTCACCCGACTTCCACACATAGAAAGCTCCTTCTCGGCTAGTCGACGGATCTTCTTCCAGCGGACTATCCGCGTCTTCAGCCGAAAAGAACCCCCCTTCCTCTGCGGTCAACTGTTCTTCAACGTAGCCGACAATCCTTTGAGCGACCTTGAGATAGTCCATTTTGACAAGGAGCTTGAACGCATCCGCATAGACGCTCGCCAATTGTCCCTGATCATAGAGCATCTTTTCGAAATGGGGCACATGCCAGTACTTATCGACTGAATACCGGTGAAAGCCTCCAGCTATGTGATCATGGACACCGCCCATCATCATTTCATCTAAGGTCTTGCCAACTAGGAATTCCAATCGCTCGTTACTTCCTTTCGCTTCCGCGTATTCCAAAAGAAACTCGATGTAGACCGGCATTGGGAACTTAGGGGGGCTTCCAAAGCCACCTAATCCCTCGTCGAATTCTTTCGAAAGTTGCTCATAGCATAGTTCCATTGCCTCCCAGTTTAGAGACGAGTCTGGCGAACCGGTTTTATCGGGAATTAGGGTTAACGTATCCACATAGTCACTCGCCTGCTTTAACAGCTCCCCTCTTCGAGCAGCCCAGAGTTCGCTAATTCGCGATATCAACTGCAAAAAGCCTATCCGACCGTAGCGATTATCCGGGGGGAAATAGGTTCCTCCATAAAAAGGCTTTCGATCCGGCGTCAGCCAAACGCTCATGGGCCAACCGCCACCGCCTGTAAGGGACTGTACGTAGGCCATGTAAATCCGGTCTACATCCGGACGCTCCTCGCGGTCGACTTTGATATTGAGGAAGCGGTCATTCATCTCCGCCGCTATCTTCTCGTTCTCGAAGCTCTCATGGGCCATCACATGACACCAATGGCAGGTCGAATAGCCTATCGATAGAAAGATAGGAACATCGCGTTCCCGAGCCTCGCTGAACGCTGATTCGCTCCAAGTCTTCCAGTGGACTGGATTATCGGCGTGCTGCAGCAGATAGGGCGAGCGGCTGTTTGCGAGTTGGTTTGGAGACTTCATAAAAACGCTTGCAGATCGCTTCGGAGTGAGAGTTCCTGGACCCACCAAGGCAACGTAAAAAGGGAGAGACGAATCTCGTCTCCCACTTTTATTATCCCCCCAACAAAATTCTTGAGGCGTCTGCCTTCAATACTGCGAAATCGTGTAGTCTTCGTGCCGTACTCGGGCATAGCCACCGCGGGATTCCAACACGCTAACCCGATCCCCGGTGCTGAAGGGCGGCTCCTTCATTTCCTGGACCACAACCACCGTACTGCCGTCATCCATCTCTATTGTAATTTCCTGAGCAAGTTTTTTGGTGAGCGATTTCTCTACTTGCTGGCCGACGATTGCTCCCGCAACCGCCCCACCAGCGCTCGCCAGTGCGGCGCCATCACCGCTGCCGATGGTAGAGCCAACCGCGCTGCCCATAATACCACCGCCATATAGCCCCAGTTGCGAACTCTCTCCATCAATCATTACATTCCTGGCGGAAACCACCGTCCCTAAATCAAGCGTCTGCGTCGTGCCCGTCGAATTGCGCGGTACCGTCTCGTAGCCGCCCGAAGCGCAGCCATAAAGCAGGGCTGCCAATATCATTAGGGGAACGAGTAAAGTAATTCGGGCTGATTTATTCATGTTTCGTAGATAGTTTCGCTCTCTGATTCGCTAATTCCCATTAATTGGATTCAACATCAATTAAGCGGACAGTATAATCATTCATCTGGTATTTCAAATCCCTCTGGCAAATAGGCACCTGTATCAGGATCGATATACGGATCCTCATCCGCGTGATAAACTCTCCCGGCCCCGCTCAAACTCGTATCCACTTTTACAGGATCTCCGATGTTAAACCAGGGTTTTCTCAAATCTTGAGTAACGACTATCAGACCTCCAGTATCCATTCGCACGGTCAGCTCTTGGGCTCGTTTTGACGTCAACGCCTTTTCCACTTTTGGACCTAAAACCGCGCCCGCGATGGCTCCTCCTGCCGCTCCAGTGGCGGCCCCAGAACTCGGGTCGCCCAGACTGCCGCCAATCTGGCTGCCAGCCACCGCCCCGGACAACGTCCCGGTCGCAGTACCGACTACGCTTGTTCTCCCATCGATTATCACTTCCCGAACATCGACAATGATGCCGCTTTCTAGCTCTTTGGCCATGCCGGTTGGCGTGGTCGGATAGCGGGGTGCCGACTGATTGGAATTACACCCTGAAAAAAAAAGTGAAAATGAAACAATCAGGAAAATCCAAAAGAAATTCATTGGCCTGGAGAGCATAACACTCAAATCATACGCGATTTGTTCGAAAAAGGATGCGTATTTTTCGTAATCCCTCTTCCAGCCTTTGTCGCGAAATTTCGGAAAAATCCAAAGAAGTCGCTACGCAACCCTCAATTTATACCAATATTACGAACGCCGAAAAGCGAAACCCCTTTTTTCTCTACCCATGAACAGTCCCCTCAAACCCATCCAGGTTTTTAAGCACAACCCTCCTTTAGAGGCCATAACCAATCGTCGTAACGAGGGCAAGTGCGAGTTGGTATCTGATTCCTTTCTCTTCGCGATCCCCAAGCTCAAAAGGCAAATCGCCCATGATCGCGTCACCCTGTATTTCCAGAATTCGGGGAACATTAGACGGGACAGCCTAGACTAGTCTTGCCCCTTTCCTCTTCGGAAAACGGGATATGTCGGCAAAAAGATGCCGACAACCGCCTACAAACGACGCGACAGCGTCGATTTATTTTATTGATGATGCACTCTATCGAAACGCGACTTTCCGCTATCCCAGACGACAAGCCGGGGCCAAACTCCGATCTCTCTGCCATCTTGTCGAGAACCGACATCAACATCAAGGCATCCAACACTGCTCAACCGCCATAAGGATTCCGCTTTGTCGCTGACCGCAGCAGCGAAGCGAAGACCCTCCTGGAGGAGAATCGATTTTTCGTGAAAACCGAACCAGTGATCGCCCTTCAAGTGAATCGCGAAAAAGGCCGGTTAACCCAGATGACGCGTTCTCTTGTGGATGCAGGTACCTGCGTTGACTATGTCTATCCATCGCTAGCTGGCAGCCGGGAAACCAAGCAACTCATTTTGAAAGTCGCGAATGTCCCCCTTGCTTCTCGCGTGCTGACAGAGCTGTCCCGCGATTCTTGAGCTTGGATCGAACGAGGCAA
>JAYZHU010000043.1:0-10553 GCA_036166175.1 Verrucomicrobiota bacterium
CTTCTAGTCTCAATTGGTTGACTTCCGTCTCTATCTTCTTGAGGGCTACGGACTTGGCCAATTTCAAGCGTTCTTCTTCCATTCGCAGCTCCGCGAGCTCATCGTTCAACGCTTTCTTAGCCGCCAGGCTATCCAATGAGATTTCCTTGTTCAACGAGTCAATCTTCGCATTCAACCGATCCGTTTCCGATTTCCGCTCCGATAGTTCACTCGCCAAGCGCTCTCTAGAGATTGAATTCTCCATCGCCAAACGCTCCTTCTCCTCGCGCATCTCCTGGAGCTCCTCCTTGAATTTTTCCGACCTGAGAGCCATTCGGGCCTGAATCAACTCGCGCTCGTTTTTCAAGCGCTTCAATTCTGTCTCACGCGCCTTTTCCTCGGGGTCTTGCTTCGGTTTTTCGGAATTGTCGGATTCAGGCTCTTCATCTCCGATCTTATCAATTTCAGCGTTCTCCGTATCGCCACCATTTACCGTGAGCGGAGCGAGCTCGTTTGACTCCGACTGGGCAAACGCCAGAGGGCCCATAATTCCGCATACGATCAAAATACTCGTCAACCTCGTTATTTCCATCCGCATATCTCTATTCCTAACTATCTAAAAAAACGATAGAACACTGAAACGCAAACCTTCAAGAACGCGAGCAAAACCCTGTGACATTCCGTTTCTCTGTAACCTCTCCTAATTCAATTCCTACTACATCTTGAAATCGTCCTCAGCAACGATTTCCATAAAATAACTAGATCTCGACAGCTTTCCCCGTAGGAATGTTTCCGTGAATTTGGAATCACTGGATTTGGTTATCTCATTTATGCGGTCTTTGCAGTCCAAAATCTGCTCGGACCTGGAAGCTCTTGAAGAAAGTTCTCAAACGTTTTCGCCAGACTCATGGACTCGAGAAGAAGGCGGAGGCGGCCTATCTATGGTGTTAGAGGGCGGTGAGACTTTCGAGAAAGCCGGAGTGAATTTTTCCCATGTGACTGGCAGTCAACTACCCTCATCAGCCACGGCTAGTCGTCCCGAGCTAGCAGGACGGCCATTCCACGCTACCGGAGTCTCCATCGTTATACATCCTAAGAATCCTTATGTCCCCACCTCCCACGCGAATGTACGCTTCTTTCTAGCCCCCGTCCATCAGGATGACCAGAATCCTGTATGGTGGTTCGGCGGAGGCTTCGATCTCACCCCTTATTACGGATTCAAAGAAGATGCCATCTCTTGGCATAAAATGGCTAAACAAGCCTGCGATCCATTCGGCCAAAATATATACCCAAAATTCAAGCTAGCCTGTGATGACTACTTCTATCTGAGGCACCGAAAAGAACCTCGGGGCATTGGAGGGCTTTTTTTCGATGACTACAATCAAGGCGGTTTTGAAAACGCATTCGCCCTGACTAGAAGCGTTGGAGAGAGCTATCAAAAAGCATACACCCCCATCGTCGAACTGCGAAAGTCGATGCCCTACGGAGAGCGGGAGAGGGAGTTCCAGCTCTATCGCCGCGGTAGGTATGTAGAATTTAATTTGGTCTATGACCGAGGCACTCTGTTCGGACTCCAAAGCGGGGGGCGCACTGAATCGATTCTCATGTCGCTACCAAGTCTTGTATCCTGGAAGTACGACTATAAACCGGCCCCAGACACTCCAGAATATGATCTCTACCAAACCTTTCTCAAGCCCCAGGATTGGATCAGTGTCAGCCCCTGAACCATGGAGTGGAATTCTCCCAAGGCGTCCGAAAATAACTTATACATGAATTCAAGGAAAAGATTTCTCAAGGCTCTGAATTGCCAGCCACTTGAACGGCCCCCTATCTGGGTAATGCGCCAGGCCGGGCGCTACCTCCCGGAATACCGGGCCCTGAAAGAAAAGTATTCGTTTCTCGAGCTCGCTCAAACACCGGAATTGGCGCTGGAGGTTACGATGCAGCCCTTGCGACGCTTTCCGCTTGATGCAGCGATTCTCTTTTCCGACATCCTAGTTATTCCCGAAGCTCTGGGTCAAGGCTACCACTTCCGAGATCAAGGAGGTATCGCCATGAACTACGAACTCGATTCAGTCGAGCTTATAAACTCTTTGGACCCAAGCGCTGTAGAGGAGAAACTTAAGTATGTAGCTGACGCTTTGAAATTAATCAAGAGCGAGCTGGCGGGAGAAAAGGCTTTGCTTGGGTTTGCAGGATCCCCTTGGACCCTAGCCACCTACATGGTCGAGGGCGGAAGTTCAAAGGACTTCAAAAAGATCAAGTCGCTATTCTACTCAAATCCGAAGGCCTTTGATCAACTAATGGAAAAACTAACCAAGGCCTTGATCGACTATCTGCGGATGCAAAAGGCTTCGGGAGCGGATGCTGTCCAAATATTCGATTCATGGGGAGGAATCCTCTCTGGTGACGATTACGAGGCCGCCTCTCTTCGTTGGATCGCTGAAATCGTAAACGCTTTGAAAGAGGAAATCCCCATCATCATCTACGCTAAAGGCACGACTCCACATCTTAAAAGGCAGAGTGACATAGGAGCTCAAGCCATCGCGGTAGATTGGACCATTCCCATACGAGAAGCCGCTGACCGAATTTCTTCTAATGTAGCGGTTCAAGGAAATCTGGATCCTGTAATCCTTGATACAAGCCCCGAGATCGTTGTCAGAAAATCAACCGACATTCTTAGAGCGATGTCTAATCGGCCCGGCCACATATTCAATCTCGGGCACGGAATCCTTCCTTCTGCCCGTATTGAAAACATGGAGGCTCTTGTCGATACGGTAGTTAACTTTGGAAGCTGATTATCCATGCAAGACGCTATAGTTCTAGGAGGAGGCATTTCTGGTCTAACCACCGGCTATCTACTCCAGCAGAAAGGCTTAGATTTCTCGGTCATCGAAAAGAATAGCTTCCCTGGAGGGCCTATCCGGAGCGTAATCAAAGATGGATTTCTAGTCGAAAAGGGTCCGAATTCCCTACTCGTATCCGATCCCTGGATAGAGTCATTTATCAGCGATCTCGGTATTGGAAACGAAATTGTAGACAGTAATCCGGCGGCAGCCAATCGGTATGTCGTTCGCAACAGCCGACCGATACCCGTTCCTAGATCTCCGCTACAAGCAATTACCACTCCACTCTTTTCACTCAAAGCGAAATTGGGCTTTCTTGGTGAGCCGTTTCGAGGACGGATTACAGAATTGGGCGAAGAGAGCGAAAGCGTGGCCGATTTTGTCGTTCGCAGAATGGGAGGCGAATTCCTCGACTACGCGATTAATCCATTCGTTCGAGGAGTTTACGCCGGCGACCCCAAACAGCTCATACTCAATCATGCCTTTCCTTTGATGAGGGAATTGGAACACGAAGGAGGGTCGATCGTCCGCGGCGCAATGAAGCGTAAGCGGCGACAAAAAAGAGAAGGTACGGCACTCAAGAAGCGTTCTATTAATTTTATCAATGGATTGGATACACTTCCCAAGACGATTTCCCGAAAGCTTGGCAATCGGCTATGGCTTGGCTCTGAAGTGGTGGCTATCAATCCAGTTGAAAACGGGTGGCAAGTTACCTGGAGAAAGGAAGGGGAGAATTTCGAGGGATTTTCGAGGAACCTATTTGTTTGTCTCCCATCTCGATCTATAAAGGCCCTCAACTGGGCCAGCCCGATCTCGGATTGGATCGCCAAAGCGCCCGACCTCCCTTACCCTGCTGTTCATAGTTTAGCGCTCGGATACAAGAGAGGTGATATCGCCCATCCACTAGACGGATTCGGCATACTCGTCCCCGGCAAGGAACCCCATCGCATACTTGGAGCTTTGTTCAACTCTGAACTCTATCCTAATCGAGCCCCGGAAGATCATTGTCTGCTTACCGTGATGCTAGGCGGGAGTCAAAGTCCCGAATTAAGAGAGGCATCCGACGAAGAGCTACTTAATATCGCCAAAAAGGACTTAGCCAGCCTTCTTGGAGCAAGAGCTGATCCGGTATTCGTCAATCTTACACGATGGCCTCATGCCATCCCCCAATATACGAGCGCCTTTGGCCCTTGGAGAAAAGTCATAAATTCCTTGGAAGAAGATCTTTATGGCCTCAATTTTGGAGGCCATGCTATTGACGGAATCGCAATGGGTGCGAGCATCATGAGCGGGAAATCGCTCTCAGAGCGGATCGATTAGAGAATTATTGCAAAGCAGCTGCTTTCACTTGGTCGATAAGCAGCTTCAGTTCGCTTGTCGGCTGCCTATTCAAGGCCCGTTGCAGCAAATCCAGCGATTCTCCGAAGCGCCTAGCTCCAATCAGCACTTCAGAGGCAAGAATGAGTGCATCGTATTCATGTTTTTCCGACGTATAGGCACGCTCGAAAAAGAACATGGCTTTTGCCTCTTCTCCTCGCTCTGCATGAATCGAGCCGAGGCGCACAAGCGCCTCACCCTCGGTAGGATCGTTCTCCAAGGCATCCATCAATTTGGACTCTTCCAATCCGCTATTTCCATCTAGAGCGGCGAACCTCGATTCCAAAAGCAGGAATCTCGTACGATTTTCGCTACTCCAAAGGGGATCCAGAACACCCAGCTTTCCGAGTAGCCGCTTAGCTTGATCCTTTTCGCTCATATCAAGCAAATATCTCACCGTCGTTAGAACTTGTGGCAGCAAAGAAAGCAAATCGTCACGTTTGGCGGCAATAAATGTGTCCACAGACAAGTCGAACATACCCAGCAGACTGTAAATATTCGCCAATTGCAATCGCGTCGCCATGTCTCCTTCTCCCATGGAATGCATCAACTCGAACACCTGGGCCGCCTTCAAAAATTGTTCGGTCTCCACATAGACATTGGCCAAGAAAATTCGATAAATCGCTCTTTGCGGATTCCGCTTAAGCAGTTCCTCCAACAACGGTATCGCTTCCCGGAACCGCTTGCCTGAAACCATAGCTTGGGCCTTGCCTTCAATCCATTCGATATTGTTGGGCTCCAGCATGACCGCCGCATTGTAGGCCAACTCGGCAGCCATAAGATTGCCGACTCTCAGGTGGCTGTAAGCGGCCATTCCATAAGTATCTGGGCTCGTATCCCCTAACTCAATGCTTCTTACTAACGCCATCACAGCGCCGTCGTAATCAGCGTTTCTCGTCCTGAGCATCCCTAGATTCTTCCAAGCTCTCCTGAACGTGGGAAATTTCTCAATGGCTCGGTCATACTCCGCCAATGCATCTTCTAAAGCTCCCCCATTGAAATACAGGTTAGCTAAAATGAAATTGAAGGTGGCGGTAGCCGGCGTCTCTTCGCCGAGCATTCCCTCGAGCATCGACTTGGCGAACTCCGGATTCTCTTCAACCATGGGGCCGATCTTCTCCAGAAGCGAAATTTCCAGCTCTTGTAGTTCGGGCTCTCTGTCCTCCAAGACTCCGTAGCTGGCTACGAATCGCTTTTGAAACTCCGGTCCGTACAAGTCAGGCTTTCCCATTTCATCAGCCTCTTCTTGGGCCCATAGAGCCAACGGATATAGTGCGAAAACAAAGGAAATAGTTCGAAACTTCATAAACTAAAAGGCGATGTATTCGTTTTTTCGTATACGAGGACAAATCGTACCCAGCATTTGACCTTTTGGCCATTCTTTCTAGCCGGCTTAAACCTCCAGCGTTTCAAGTCTTTGATAATATGAGGTCGCGCTTCCGGCACGGGGGGATTCAGCACCATCACATGCATCGGCGTCCCCTTCTCATCTATAGACAACTGTACTATCACCCTGGCATCGCCCATTTCCTTCCTCATTCTCGGGGGAAGGCTGGGCATTGGAGAATAGCTTCGAGACGGTATCTCATCGACCTCATCCTTCTCGAATACGATAGACCCTAAATCGACTTCTACGCTCGGTCGATGGAAATCGGCAAGGTTTACATCGATCCTATCGGTAATACTTGGAGGCCCGTCGAGGGTCACTTCGATCGGAGAGACATCTAGCTTTACGGGATCTCTCTGCAGAGCGACATCGACCTGAATTGGCACCTGAGACACATCCTCTTGCTCGATCTCTTCAGGCGGTGGCGGTGGCGGTGGCGGTGGCAAAAACACTTCTATTTTCTCCGCAACCGCCTCTTCGCTCTGCTCGATTTCCCCAAGACGGGAAAGAGACATTCCGGAAAAAAGTATCGCCGTTCCCACTAAAGCCACCGCTATCGCTCGAATCGAATTCGTCGATTTACTCAGGCTCTTCTCTATAGAACGGGCCGTCATTCCTTAGTGGAAAAATGGATTTCCTTCCCTCCAGCTGCCCTGACCTCCCCGTAAACCTTGGCAAAGGTGTCGTGCACCGATTCCCGGTCGGCTTGAATGATTATGGGGGCGTCCTCGATTGCCAGGATTCTATGCACGATTGGACGGACTCGGGTCAGGGAGATCTCTTTTCCGCCATGAAAGATTCGACCAGTTTCTGTAATTGCAATAAGGATACTATTTTTCGGCAAAGGAGTCGAGTTGTTCGCCTCTGGCTTGTCCACCTCTATACCCGCTTCCTGTACGAAAACGGTCGTTACAATGAAGAAAATCAGCAAAATAAAGATGCAATCTATCATCGGCGACAAATTGATCTCGGACTCTCCGCCCATTTCTAGATCGGAAATATTCCGTTTCATCCTGCCAATGCCTCCTCTCTGTGGGTGGCCAGCAATTCTTCATGGGCCATTTCCTGTTGTCGAGCGCTCGCTACCCGCTTGATCCATTGGATAATGAAAATCGCTGGAATCGCCACCATCAATCCAGCCTGAGTCGTAACAAGCGCGAAACGCACTCCACCAGAAACCTGGGTCGCCGTCTCCTGCGCTCGTTGAGAGAGACTTTCGAACGTCTCCAGCATGCCCATCACCGTTCCAAGCAATCCCAAAAGCGGGGCGGCAGCCGCCAACATGCCAATGAAAGCCAATTGCCTGGAAACCAGTTCGCCAAACTCTCGCCGGCTTTGTGAAAAAACGATCTCCAACTCCGTCTTGCTCACGCCCGCATCCAGCTCCTCCCGGATTCTCTTTGCGGAAAATCCCTTTACGAAAAAAAGCGTTCCGAAAGCAGAGCGGTACAGAATCAGGGATAGAACGATGAGAGCGATCATGACGACACCGCCCTCTCGAATCGAATCCCACGCTTCCAACAAAAACTGCTCCATTCCCTCTACGATCGTTCGTTATTCGCCAACTTGCTGACGATCTTGGAAAACTCAGTCGCCGCTAACTCCATCGCCGCTATCCGCTTTTTCGCCAATCTTACGAGGGCTCCATGAATGATCAATGTTGGGATCGCCACAATCAATCCCAGTTCTGTGGTTACCAAAGCTTCGGAGATGCCAGACGAAAGCGCTTTCGGATCTCCGGAACCGAAAATCGTGATCAGCGTAAACGTCTTAATCATTCCGACTACCGTTCCCAGAAGTCCCATTAACGGCGTCGCAGCTGCAGTAACCGCCAGCCAAGGCAGAAATCGCTCGAGACGGGGTTTTCGATTGAGGATAACGCTGACCATGTGGTCTTCCATCAATTCGCGATCCCCAGAAACGTGGGAAGCTCCTTCCTGCAGCATGTCGCGCATCCAGGGCCGGCTTTCCGAAGCTTCCGCCCTCGCTTCCTCCAACTCTCCCTCGACAGCTTTAGAGGCCACCTTTGTCAGATTCGCAGGGATAGATACACTAAGAGCAACAAAGTCCCCCAGCTTAACCAACGCCAAGAATAAAGCCAAGCCTCCCATTGCCAATATCGCATAACCAACGTAGCCACCCTTTTCGAGGTGCTCTGGCCAACTGTCGCTAGCCTCTTTTAGAGAAATCGCCTTACCTAGAGACGCGTCCAGGGGCAAGCTAGACTCTCCCGAAACGCTGTAGCTCCTCAACGGGTTTCCGTATTCGCCATCAAATGATACTAACCCTGGCTCCAATGCTCCCGACCGATAGCTTAGCATTCCTACGGAGTCTCCCGCTGAACTACGGAAATAGGCAGAGGGGCCGAAAACGATTATATCACCGTTCAGTATTTCGCCAGAGCGGTCAATGGCCTCTCCCAGGAAGATATAGCCTCCCATCGCTAGCTTCAATCGATCGAGGCAGAGCTCAACCGCTTCAGCCCTCTTCTCAATCGCCACCCTAGATCCTGGACCAGCAATCTCGATCGCATCCCTGAGCGGGGTGAGCTTCGGCGAAAACAGCTGGTCTTCGGCTATCTGAAGTCGTCCTTCAAATGTATTCAAATATTGGGCGAATAATCCGGAAACATAATCGTTCTGGGTACGCGTGTCGGCGATACGCATTTGCCGTTCTCTCAAATCGTCCAGAGCTTTTCTCTCCTCGCTATCCCTTGATTTCAGCAAAGCGCGATATTCAATTGTCTTGTTTTCGAGCTCGTTGATCTTCTCCAGCAATGGGATTTTGCTTTCGGCGATCTCATTTTGCAGCGCTTCGTATTTCCGTAAGCTCGCCTCCACTCTCGATTCCATCTCGTTCGCCAAAGCCGCTATGTCTCTCTCCTGTCCCCGAAGGAAATTGCCGATCGCCAACAGAAAAATCCCGCCGACCCACAGGAGGCGATACAACTCAGCTAATCTACCCATCATTGCTAACCTCCGCTCGTTGCGTCACTTTCCCAGGAACTACTTGCAGCGACGGAGGCCTCAGTTGTTCGTAAACGCGGACTAGCTCTAGAATGGGTCCGACGGCGTCTTTTCGCTCATTCCATTCCCATCCTTCTTTTTCGGGCTGCAATTCCCAGGCGATCGTCCCTTGGGGATCCACAGCATACGCCCTGGCCAGGCCCCAGTATAGCACGGACACCATCACCTCTCGCCCATCATCCAGTTTCCTGGGAACATAGTCGATCGTAACGGTCCGGTTGAATTCCTCAATTCGCGTGAAGGCGGCGATCAATATTTGAGCTCTCTCTCCCAAGGCTGTCTGATTGGCCACCTCCAGCTTCTCAAGGGCCGTTTCGAGCTCCGACTCCAGAAAGTCGGGAGACTCCACTCTGATTTGCTCAAAACGGGATTCCAAACCTTCCAGTTTCTCAACATAGAATGAACGCGTCTCTTCCAATTCCGCCAAAGTCGCGTCATAGTTCTCTATCTCCTCCTGACGGATACCGGACGCTTCATCGAGATTCTCCAAGCTCTCAGATAGCTCACTCAATCCGGCCTCTAGCGCGAGCACGCGCTGCTCCAGAATCCCTTTCTGGGCTTTCCAAGCGTTCCGCTCCTCGGCGACCCGTTTTTCCAGATCCACCCATCGCTCCGTGGCCGCCTCTAGCCGGTCGTAATCGTCCGACCAGACTGTGGAACCGCCGCCTAGCAAAATTAAGATCGCTGCAATCGATAATCCGGACCGAGCCCGAAATGAATTTAGGGGGGAAAACATTATCATCTGGTGCGGGAATCGAGCCCAAAAAACCCTAATTTAGGCGGACAGATATCGAAGATTTCAAAGCGAATCCAGCAGGTCAAGCGAGTTCACTTGAAACAGGCAGGGGTCGCTTCCTTCGCAAGGGAAAGGAGAAGCGACTTAAACTATTTCAAAAACTCTCCAAAGGTCGCTGTAGATGCCCAAACGCCCATATCGGCAATTTTTATTGCTCTCAACCAGCCTAGTCTCCACTGAGACCGAAAATGGAATTCGATCTCCAATTCGTGAACCGCCACTTTCCCGATCTCACCGAGACGCAAACACGGCAGCTGAGCAAATTCAGCGAGCTCATAGGCGAATGGAACCAACGGGTGAATCTGATTTCCCGGAATGATATCCAAAACTTGCCTATGCGGCACATACTTCACTCGCTAGCGATCGCTAAGACCGTAGACTTCCAACCAGGTACTCGGATTCTGGATGTTGGTACGGGAGGCGGTTTTCCAGGCATTCCGCTAGCAATAATCTATCCAGAGTGCCAATTTCAGCTAATCGATTCTGTCGGAAAGAAAATCAAAGCCGTGACCAATTGCATCGAGTCCCTAAATCTAGGCAATGCTGTAGCCCACCAAGCGCGAGCGGAAACCGTTCAAGATACATTCGACTTCATCGTTGCTCGGGCCGTTACCCAATTACCGAAGTTTCTTGGCTGGATTCGCGATCGCGTTCGGCACCCAAGCACGAACGCTCTGGCAAACGGAGTGCTTTACCTGAAGGGCGGAGACCTCTCGGAAGAGTTTTCCGAGGTCCTGGAAATGCCTACCCTGCATCCGATAGTCGACTATTTCAAGTATCCGGAATTCGACAACAAGTTTGTCGTTCACATTCCCATCGCTTCGAAAACGACATAGTGACTACTTTGCCCGTGCGCCTCAAGATAAGCCTCCCTCCTAATTTAGATGCTTGCGCTCCGCGCGATGCTGTACCCACGAAAGTGGAAATCGTGGACAAAGGTGGGCGTACGTATAGACCAGAGACCTTGGACGAAGCGGAATTCGCGAATCTTGATGAAAACTCCCGCATCGCGGCGTTCAAACTCAAGCAATGGTGCGGAGGATCATTTAGCTCATTCGTGCAGCTGTCGCGAGAACAGCTTTCCCAACTCGCTACAAGTCTCGCTAACGCTCCAGCCTTTTATTGGGTCAATAAACCCGCGG
>JAYZHU010000044.1:0-5040 GCA_036166175.1 Verrucomicrobiota bacterium
ATCGGAAAGGGCCGGACTCCAGTCCGTTTCGAGAGTAGGACATAAACAGAGTGTTGCGGGCTTGATCCAGCTTGCGAAGGATTTTGAGGACATGATCTGATGGAGGATTTGTTACTTGGAATGCCACAGTGACGAACGCGAGAGAGATTCGCATGCACGAACTCAACCTTTGTCTCGAGATCCGAGTCTTTGCTCTGCTACACAGAAGCGAGGCCAAGCGCATCTTGAACGGCCAGTGCCCAGCCCTCTGGACCAATAGCCGATATGCGCTTCAGATTGTCGACACCCATCTCATTCCAATCGCCCCTCGGATTTTGCACTAGATAGGGATAGTCTGCCGAATCGAGCATGTCGAAATCATTGGCGCTGTCGCCAATGCCGATCGAATGCCAGCGATCGCCTGTGCTCGACTCGAAGCCATCGACTACGATCTTGAGCGCCCGGCCCTTGTTGCAGTCGATCGAGGTGACCGTGTGGAAACGCCCTCCGGATAGGCAGTGTAAACCCATGGGCTGAAAGGCCGCGTTTACGTTGCTCCAGGTTTCCGCATCGAGAGAAGCTGTTAGCGTTTCGCTAAAGTCTCGATTACGGGCTCGGCGGGTTCCACCCTCATCCAGGCCGGTGATTTTCGACAGCTCACTGTCGGAGAATTCGTTATATGGCTTAAGCTCAATATCGAGAGCCTTGGATACGCTTTCGATCTGCCTGCGAATGAACTCCGCGCTGTCGCCCAGGGCGATCAGGCGGCCGCCGCTCTTGACCTGCTTGGCTGGCAGGGTGTCGAGTATGTCGACAGAATCTGGAATGTAAATACCAGCCCCGTTTTCGATGATGCATGGAACCGTTAGGCCGATGGTGTCCATCAAGGCGAGTTGCTCCTCGAGAGATTTGGACGAGCAAAAGACGATGGGCACCCCTCGTTCGGCGATGTCGCGAGCTAGAGGCGCGGCGACCTCGGGCGAATAGGTCTCGAAGTCGATTAGCGTACCATCGAGATCGGTGAATATGATGTTGGACCCCATGATTCTCCGTTTAAGCGAAGCTCGTTTTCAAGATTCAATTGAATCTTGCCATCAGGCCCTAACAGTGACCGCATTAAAGTTGAGGGCTTCATCGCATCCCGCCAAGAACGTATCCAAATCTAACTGGGAGAGAGATGGATACTTACGTACAGGGGCAATGACTTCCGGGGACTCTTCGCCGCGACGGGCTTCGACATTCTCCATGATCTCCCGTTTAAGCAGCTCGGGACACAGATCCGAGTGATAGATTACTGAAAGGGATGCGTCGATCATGTCCTCAACGTGGTCGTCCCCTTTCGATTCGTGCATATGCGGGTTCCGGGATTCGATTTGGCAGATAGTAATGTTCTCTTGGAGGGCCTCGGTTTTGTCGGACTCGATGATCCCTCCATACTTTTCTAGCAAATTGATGAAGTGATTGGTTTCCACCGCGTACCCGGCTGCGTATTCGAGTTTCAATGCCAGATCGACCGTCAGCGCGTGTTCGCCAGCGTTCCCCGTCTTGACGATCTCGGTCTCGAATCCGCTAAAGTGGGTCAGCAGCCGATTCAGCATCATATTGGAATTTACCGAGCTTCGCCCCCACTTAGCGAAGAACAAGCTGCTTTCCATGATCTTGGGCTTCGAATGCCAGGAAATCCGGACAAAGGTGTTGGAAGTTTGATTCATGGCGAATCCGGCCGCGTATTCATAAACGTATTCCAAAACGGCTCCAGGGAAATAGTTGTCGCTGTCGACGAATCCCAAATACTTTTTCCCTAGCCATTTGGCCATAAGGGTGCCGACAATCATTCCTTCCGCCTTGCCTGAGCGGACTAGGCCTTTCTCATCGATGAGCTCCGTATAGCCCGCATCGACGAAGGCCTTGGCAAGCCCGGGATCCTTTTGGTGAACGACCAGAATCTTTTTCCCAGTGAACTTCCCGTAGTTTTCCAAGGCTTCTTTCTCCAGCTTGAAACGGTCAACCGGTCCACGAGGGCTATTGGAAACGACAATGACCTGACAAGGGCTCGGAATGCCGACAAGTACCCCTTCGATCAATTTCAAGCGCTCGTTTTTGACCGGAACGACAATAGCCATTTCCCTCATACGGTCGTACAGAACCTCTGAGGGTATCCGCTCGATCACACTATCCTGACCGTGCATGCCTTCCCCGCCATCTAGTTCGTAAACCTTTTGCAGGCCATAGATTTGCAGGGAGCCGATGCGCTCGCATTCTCTTGGTATTTCTATTCTCATAGGGTTTTTGGTCGTTTTTAAGCGCCAATGAGCGCATCTGCACATGAGCAGATCGAATGCCAAGCGTCATCTGGTAGCTGGGACTTCGCTCATATGCGTCGAATCGCAGGCAAATTCGAGTAGTCGTTCCTGTGGACGGGTAAATCGCAATTCTTGCCCTTTCTTAACCCCCTTTAGGCACGAGACGTGCTAGTTGTTTATCATCATCAGGGCGAGTCGGCTGAGACAGCCGCTACGTACCCACGATGACATTTCTGCTAAATGAAAACCCAAAATCTAGAAAAACCCTGGACTGACGTTGAACTAGATCAACGGGCAATCGCCATCCTTCGCGAGAACGAATGGGGAGATTACACGCTTCCCACCTGGGGCCTTTACCCGTATCAATGGAACTGGGACAGCATGTTTGTGGCTCTCGGATTTTCGGAGTTCGATCTCGATAGGGCCTGGAGGGAGGTGGAAACCTTGTTTCAGGGCCAATGGAATAATGGCATGGCTGCCCACATTGTTTTCCGGCGGGATGATCCCAGCTACTTTCCCGGGCCGAAGATCTGGAATTCGGGCCAGAACCCACCAACCTCCGGCTGTTCTCAGCCTCCGGTAGCGGCAACGATTGTCCGCGATCTCTATGAAGCGGATCCAGGAGTCGGTTTGCCTTGGCTTAAGATGATTTTCCCGAAACTGATGGCATGGCACAGATGGTTCCACACCATGCGCGTGATCAGCGGAGGTTCCGCGATCGCTGTTACCCACCCTTGGGAGTCCGGCCGCGACAACTCTCCCGACTGGGATCTTGCCTTATCCAATGTCGACCCGTCCGGAATTGCTCCCTACGAGCGCCGCGATATCGAGCATGTCGATCCCGCGATGCGACCGACGAATGAGGAGTATGATCGGTATCTTAAGCTTGTCGAGTATGGGCGAGAGTCAGGTTGGGATCACGCTCATATTACGCGAGAAGGTCCCTTCGCCGTAGCGGATCCTGGCGTATCCTTTATCTTGATGCGTTCTGACAAGGATCTGCTGGAGCTGGCCAAAATCTTGAATGCCGAAGATTCGGCGAAGGAAATCAAGTCCTGGCTATACCATGCGGAAGAGGCTACTGACTACTTGTGGTCGGAGGGGCTGGGAGCCTACGCGGCCCGCGACCTGCGAACGGATGAGCATGCGAGTGGCGTTTCTAGCGTGGCTTTTTTATCTTACTACGCGGGAGTTTCCACCCCGCGAAGGGACGCGAAGTTGCAAGCGACTTTGAGACGGATCTTGAAAGCGACAAGGTTTAGTTTGCCGAGCTTCGATCCTGAGCATCCCAAATTCGATGCTCGCCGCTATTGGCGTGGGCCGGTATGGGCCATCGTCAATTACATGGTGGCTCGCGGGCTTTCCGAATACGGATTCGAAAGAGAGGCCCGCAAATTGCAGGTCGATACGCGCGCCGCGATCCGGGAATCCGGTTTCTACGAATATTTCAATCCGATCAATGGGGAAGGGGCGGGCGGCAACCAGTTTGCCTGGACAGCGGCGATCTGGCTGGCCTGGGCATCGCCCACAACGGAGTGAACAATCCTGGGTGAACCACAGGTATCCAAAGTTAGCGGTCGATCTTTCCGCTGAGTGGAGGAGAGCTAACTTAGTTGCAATGCGTGAGGAGCACTTGGTTATTGAAGATATGCGGGAGCCCCGACCTATCGGGGCGATTCCGAGACCCTAGGCATAGGAATTTATCGCGGGATAAACCCGCTCCTACTTTCGATTGTAGTTCAAGCTGAAGCGTATGGGCTGCAAATTGCGGGATCGAACTCTATCTTTCTCGGGATGATTTAAAGGTGAGTAATCTAGTCTTCCGAGAATGATTCGGTTGCTAAATCGGATATGCGAATCATATTCGGAGTCATGATTCCTTTCCCTCGTTTCTTGGTCTATGCAGGAGTCATTGGATTCATGGCTAATCCGTTGCATGCGGCTCAAACGCCTTCGGTTACAGAAACCGATGACACCATCGTCATCGAATTCGGTGACAATCCCGCTGTCACCTACCACAAAGCGCTTGTGCCCCCGCCAGTTGGGGTAGATCCGATTTATACGCGGAGCGGCTTCATTCATCCGGTTCGATCGCCCAGTGGCGAGGCAGTCACGGGCATTCACCCTGACGACCACTACCACCACCTCGGCTTGTGGCACGCTTGGGTAAAAACGAAGGTCGATGGTCAAGACGTCGACTTCTGGAATTTAAAGGAGAAGACAGGGGCTGTTCGGTTTGCCCGAACCCTATCCCTACTGCAAGGAAGCGATGTGGCTGGCTTCACGGTGGAGCAAGAGCATGTTCTGTATCCGGGCGATCCTAATAAGGAAAGCATTATGCTGAAAGAGCAATTTACCGTGGAAGCCCGGTACGTCGATGGAGCTTACGAGATCGACTACATCACGGTGCAAAAGAATATTTCCCAATGGTCATTGGAAATGCCCGCATATCGGTATGGCGGGACGATAGCCTATCGGGCCCCTCACCACTGGGATAAGGCCAACAGCGACTACCTGAGCTCGGAATGGAAGACGCGTATTGATGGTCACACGACACGCTCACGTTGGATTGCCATGTGGGGCCAGCGCGATTCGGGAGAGGGATATGATACCTTCACGATACTGTGTCACGATGAGAATCACGATGCTCCCCAGAGAATGCGGGTGTGGCCGCCGTCATCCAACAATGGAGCCATCTTTTTCAATTACGTGCCTGCTCAAGAGTTTGATTTCGAGATCAAGCCCGGTCAAGTATCCA
>JAYZHU010000045.1:0-19096 GCA_036166175.1 Verrucomicrobiota bacterium
TCGGCCTTGGCGGGGCCAAAGGACTTGATTAAGAAGGCTCGCCGGGCTCGCAAGCTGTTTGGCGGAGGAATGCGACAGGCTGGGATTATCGCGACGGGAGCCTTGTACGCCTTAGAGAATAACGTCGATCGACTAGCAGAAGATCATGCCGATGCTCAGGTCCTGGCGGATTCTGTCCGTCAGAGCGAAGGGCTGGCTTTGCAACCTGAGATGGTGGATACAAACATTTTGATTTTCCATGTCGAACCGAGTTTGGGAACGGCGTCCGAACTCGTGGACGCGATGCGCACGGAAGGTGTGTTGACCATGGCGGTCGCGCCCCAGCTGATACGGTTGGTAACGCATCTGGACGTAGATGCTGAACAAGTGGCCAGAGCTGGAGAAGTGATCAAGCAAGTAGCGGGTTCGTTAGCGAAGTGAGGATGCCACGAGATCAGCGATCTCGTCTACAGGTGTTTTCGGTGGGGATGACTGGTTCGCCACCGGTAACCAGATTCGATAGTAGCAGTTAATAGGATATACTGCGCCACACGATCGCGATCGCGTGAGCATGATAATAGGATCAAATTGATCCGGTGGCTACCGGATCATCATGTAGCGCAGCGTATCCTGTAGAAAATCTGGTGGTATAGATTCTCGTAATCGATGGAACTAGCTTTTTATCGAATCACTCTTCGTTCGGCGAGATCGTAGCGATCGCCGGGTCGGAGGAAGTAGAAGAGCCGGTTCGTTTCGGGCAACTGTTTCATTTGCGAGCCTTCACGCGACCAGAAGGCGCCGTCATAGATAGCAACGTATCCAGCTCCTAAAACGTGAAACTCGTTTCCTGACACTTCTATTGCCGTGCCTTCATCGATGCCGATGCCAAGCAGGTGAGGGTAGCGATCTAGAATGGCGAACATGTCGAAGTGGCGGTTTCGGGCTATATGATGCTGGTCGATGGCTACATTAGAAATAAAGCCGAAGCCCACCTCGTGGTCGCCCACCATAATCTGGTTATTACCTGTGTCTCCACGAGCCAAATACGAACCTTGAATGGTAGCTCCAGCGGAACTTCCGCCTATGATACCGCCGCGCTCCAGGACATCCCTGAAAAGCCGCTCGGTCAGAGTGCCTTCATACGCATCCACTAAACGCCATTGCCGTCCCCCGCCAAACCAAACGCCTCTGGCGGTACGTAGCGGTTTGGCAAAAGATTCGGTATTCGCTACGCCGGGATCGGTCGTGTGCACCACGCTTACGTTCGTAGCGCCCAGGTTCCGGAGGATGTCTGATCGCATTTCGCGGGCTTCGTCACCAATGTCGCCGCTAGCGGTTGGAATATAGACGATCGGAGCGTCGTTCCCTCCAGCTAATTCGATGAAGCGCTCCAAAATCGGTTCGATGGCCGAGCCGCCGGCAATTATCAGAGTCCCATTTTTTGGGCCAGTAGAGACTGGATCGCCTTTTTGCGCTTCTTGGGAGAATAATTGGCTCGAAAAAGCGATCGCGAGAGACAGGTAAATCGAGAAGGAGGCGGGCTTCATGTCCGGTTTAAACCCGTTAACACCGGATCTGTCAAAAGAGTTAGACCAGATTCATCTTTAGTCTGACCGCTTAATTATTGAGTACGGGTTTTCAAGCTAAGAGATCTGGCATTATTCTTACAGGTTTTATTATGCACTTCGGCTCTTTCCGTTGAGTTTTCGTCAGACTTGGTAAGCTCTCAGCAAATGAAAGCGCGAATACCTCTGAAGATTTCTCTAATTCTGGCTACGATCGTAGCCTCGTTCTTATCGCCAGCTGAAGATGGCGATGGCCCAAACATTATTTTCATCATGGCCGATGACTTGGGCTATGGAGATCTAGGTTCCTATGGGCAGTCGGAGATCCAGACACCTTATCTAGACCGGATGGCGCAGGAAGGAACGCGGTTTACGCATGCCTACGCGGGGTCGCCGGTATGCGCTCCATCGCGATCGGTGTTGATGACCGGCTTGCACACTGGGCACACGACTGTGCGAGGTAACTTTGGCAAATTCGGCGTTAAGGGTTTGGGAGGTGGCAATGGGCGAGTTCCATTGAATGCGGAAGACGTCACGGTGGCTGAAGTATTGAAAGAAGCTGGATACGTAACTGGAATGACTGGAAAATGGGGCTTGGGGGAGCCTGGCACAACAGGGCATCCGAATGATCAGGGATTCGATGAGTGGTTTGGCTACTTGAATCAGCGCCGAGCGCATTCCTACTACCCGGACTTCATTTGGAGAAACAAAGAGCGGGTGGATCTCCCAGGGAATACGGATGGGAGAAAGGAAACCTACACACACGACCTCTTCGCGGAGTTCGCTCTCGAGTTCGTGCGGGAGAATAAGAGTAATCGTTTCTTCCTCTATATTCCGTATCTGATTCCACATAGCCGTTATGAAATTCCGGATACAGCTCCATATACAAATCAGTCTTGGAAGGAGGATGAAATAATTCATGCGGCCATGGTCACGCGAATGGATCGGGATATCGGACGATTGTTCGCTCTATTGAAGGAGTTGGGAATCGATGAGGAGACGATCGTGTTCTTCTGCTCGGATAATGGAGCTGCCCAACGTTGGGAAGGGCGATTCGACAGTTCGGGGAGCTTGCGTGGCCGAAAACGGGATATGTACGAAGGCGGTATCCGCACGCCTATGATCGTTCGCTGGCCTGGAAAAGTCGCGGAAGGGAAAACAAATGACTTCCCTTGGTACTTTGCGGATGTTCTTCCCACTCTGGCCACTCTGGCCGAGGCCGAAGCCCCTGATGGTCTCGACGGGATGAGGGTCCTTCCATCTATTCTCGGAGAGGATCAACCCAACGACCGTTTTCTCTATTGGGAGTTCTTCGAAAGCAGTTTCCAGCAAGCCGTTCGGTGGAAAAATTGGAAGGCCGTCCTGCTCGCTCCGGGCGAGCCTTTGGAATTATACGATCTATTGAACGACGAGTCGGAGGTCCGCGATCTTGCCGCTGAACATCCTGACATTGTTGCCAAGTTCGAGACCTACCTGAAAGGTGCCCGCACGGAATCTAAAAACTGGCCGGTGGAAGGGCGTTGATTGGAAGGGGATTCGAGGATCAATCTGTTGATGCCTTCCTTGGGCCGGCGAAGGGGCTCAGAATTTAAGGTACATCGTTCTCGATGATGCAGCGTTCAACTGATTGGGGATCCTACGGTTCTTCCTTGGCCAAGCCTCGACTTTACCGGGAGGTGACATCGATCGCCCTTAAGTCATCCCTCGGCAATTCGATGAGGGGCCGGGCAGTTTCGGCCCCGCCTGATCTCCAGGTCGTTACCGACCCGCAGGGCAATGTACCTCTCGTCTCCGATCCCTTCGAATTGTTTCAGATAGGGATCGATTTCGATTTTTTCCAGATTCGCCTGTAGCCTCTTAAAGATCTTGGGAACCTTTTTTTTCAGGAGGGCAGACGTGATGCAGGCCGCCGCTATATAGAATCACAGCCTGACAGGGCCTGAATTTCCTCAGCAGATCATAGACTCCGGTTTTGACCGCCATGGGCTGACCCGTCTTGTCGAGGCCGGTGAGCCGTTTCATCCTTCCTTCTGGGAGAAATACTGTCATAGCCTGATCGTCCATCTGCTGCAGAAACTCTATCCAGCTGTTGTCACGTTTGCGGGTTAGCAGTACTACTTGGGCGACGATCTTGAGAAAAGTTCCGATGAGAGGTCTCTCCAGAGTTTCGGCTGCGGCTGGGTAAACCATCTCTCGCGAAAGATGCCACAGATAGCCGAACGGAACCACACTCGCGAAAAGAAATTCAAAAAGGGACGTATGGTTGAGAATGAGGACGACCTGCAAGTCATTCCAATTCTTGGCCGCGGTATCGTTCGTCCAACTCCACCTCGTAGGAAAAGGATCCATCCGATAATTTTGATGGAGGCCATCGCCAGAAAACTTATGAATCGCATAGACCAGTCCTTCGGCTCGATCAGGAAAACCCGATTATCTCTAGCTTCCCTGTAATTCCGATCGGAGACCAAGTTCGAGCTGGAAGTAAGCATGTTGATCAAGGAATTGTAGTAGATATAAATAGCGAATTGGATTTCGAAGGCGAAATGCGCATTGAGGTTTCGATGGAAGATGGAGGTGTTTTTCCCAAGTTGCTGCCAGTTGGGATGGCCAATACGACGAAGACCTCCGCCACCTTTGCTGGAATTTTCGATAGGAATCAAGAGTTTCACTTGGTAGGCATTTGCCAGCAATGGGGACGCTAGGCTCCCCAGACATCGGTAGCTCAGGCCTTGACCCTTGCTTTCGAGCGATGCTTCCACATAGGGGGTAACGATAGCTTGGTGAGGAAGCGGTAACACCGTCAGGAAGCTGACCATCGAAACGCTAAGTGGTTATTCAAATAAAGAACTTTGATGAGCTTGATCTCCTCAAACTAACAATAGTGTTTCTCTCCAATTATTATCCCAAAATGAGGTCGCCCATATTCTTTCTAATCTCTGCATTCGGCATAGCTACCTTCAGTGCGCGAGCGGAGGAGCGCGTTCCTTGGACGACTTCCAACATTCAAGGAACACCGGAACCGCCAATGCCCTTTGTGGCTGAGCCGGTATGGCCGCATATTACTTTTAACCAGGGATTGGATATCACTTTGCTCGAATCAGAAGGCTATTTGTTCATTGCGGAACGTTTTGGCAAGATTTGGCGAGTGCCTGCAGACACGACTGGAGATGCTGAGGAAAAGACTTTAGTTGTGGATTTGAACGACTTGTTTCCCAATCTGGATCGATTGCTGGGGTTGGATTTTCACCCCGACTTTTCGGTCAATCGAAGAGTGTTTCTTTACTATTGCACCAGTAAAATGGGGCCTGGGTTTGATTGCGTTCTGGGAGAATTCCGAATGGACGATGAATGGCAGTTGGCCCCTGAAGACAATGGGGCGCTTATGAAATTCCATGCGGAGGGTCACACGGGTGGTGACATCCAGTTCGGTCCGGATGGATTGCTCTACATTCCGATCGGGGATTTGACGCCTCCATCCCCGCCGGACGCTAACTTGGCCGGTCAAGACCTAGGTCAATTGGGGGGCAAAATTCTCCGAATCGATGTGGACGGAAAGGACCCGGGTCTTCCGTATCGAATACCTGATGACAATCCTTTTGTCGATCTGGAAGGAGCCCGTCCAGAAGTGTGGGCTTACGGATTCCGCAATCCTTGGAAACTCTGCTTCCATCCGGATGCCGACGAAGTGTGGCTTGGCGACGTGGGCTGGGAGATGTGGGAAATGGTTCACCGCGTGGAGAAAGGAGGGAATTACGGCTGGTCGATTATGGAAGGTCCCATGCCTACCAATACGGACCAGGCTTCCGGGCCATCGCCCATCACTCCCGCAGTCGTCGCCTACGATCATTATCAGGGGGCTTCGGTTACTGGCGGCTATTTCGTAACCGGCGATCGCCTACCGGAACTACAAGGATCGTATGTCTATGCGGACTACGTAACGGGAAAGGTTTGGGCCTTGGATTGGGATGGGTCGAAGGCGGAAAACCGGGAAATCGCGGATACGCAGCAACCCATCGTGACCTTCGGACTGGATCGATCAGGGGAACTCCTGTTTTTGCCGCTGACGCGAGACGGTTCGCTGCAGCGCTTGATCCGCAACCCGAAAGCCGACGAACCGGTCCAGTTCCCAAGACAACTCAGCGAGACGGGTCTGTACACGGATACGGCCCGCCAGGCGCCTTCGCCTGGAGTTTATGAATTCAAAATTAAGGCTCCCATGTGGGAGGACGGGGCGGAGTCCCGCTATTGGGTTGGCATGCCAGACAAGACGATGTTGACCGCTTCTCTGGAGGATCGACGGGGATCCCCTCACGTCCGGTACTTCGAGCCCAAGGACCTGGCCCTAGCTAAGTCTATCCGCAAGAATGGTCGAATTGTAGAGACTCAAATCCTCCACTACGATGGGTATTGGCGAGGCTACAGCTATCGTTGGAACGAAGATCAAAGCGATGCTACCCTCGTAGACAAGGATGGCTTATCGACCATCATTGAAGGCGAGCCCTATCGCTTTGCCAGTCGGGCCGAGTGCTTTCGGTGTCATGGTAGTAATTTCAATCGGCCTTTGGCTTTCCTGCCCGGACAGGTGGATTTCGATGGGCAAATCGATCGGTTTTTGAAACTGGAATTGGTCGACGATGTATTTGTTCAAGGAGCCGATTCTCAGCCTTTGACAAATCCATATGATGACGATGAACCGCTTGAATTGAGGGCCCGCTCTTGGCTTCATAGCAATTGCTCGCATTGCCATAAGGTTTCCGGAGGATCTGGGCTGACAGCTCAAATGAATGCGGCAGTCTCGACTGAAGGTCTCGAGTTAGTCGGGCATGATCCTAAACGTGGCTATTTCGGATTAGGAGACGCGCCGCAAATTGAGCCGGGAAATCCTTACCGATCGATTCTATACTATCGAATCGCCACTAAAGGGGCGGGACACATGCCCATGATTGGTATGCCGACTGTCGACCATGAAGGCATAATTGTAGTTCACGATTGGATACGTTCTATGATGCCGGAAGCCCCTGTCCCGGAAGCGACGCTAAATCCGAAGAATGTTGAAGAAGCGTTAGCTTTGTATCACAAAATTCAGACAGGAGAACTGTCGGCAGCCGATCGCAAGCGAGCTATCGAAGCATGTCTCAAGCATGAAGATCCCTTTGTGGTGAATCTGTTTGTCGGGATGGGGGGGTGAGCAGAAATAAACAGGATACGTTCCGCTACTTGATGCCTCCTTCGTCAGCAGAATGATATAAGGGAGAAGTTGGTTCATCATGTTGGCGAAGCCATCATATAGCCTCGATTGGTCGAGGTGCATCCTCTAAAATTGGATCAAAGTAGGAGCGGGTTTATCCCGCGAGAATCAAGAAGCGCTTTGTCGAAATCGCGAGGTAAACCCGCTCTTACAATCCGCCATAAATCGTAGATTCTTGGTTCGTGTAGTTAAGATGATGCATGCTCCCGGTCAGCGGGATCACGTTTTGGGTTTCTACATTGTATCCAGATCCACCAGTATCTCTCTTGGGCTTGAACCGTTTTCTGGACCGACGACGCCGCGGTCTTCAAGCTCTTCCATCAGTCGGGCAGCCCGATTGTAGCCGATGCGTAGTCTTCTCTGAAGCATGGAGGTGGATGCTCGCTTGGTGGAGCGAAGCACATCGATCGCTTGAGGGAGAAGGTCGTCGCCATCTTCTTCACCGCCTCCAAAGCTGACGTCTTCGGGTGACTCGATTTGCTTTTGCACTTCTTCAGCGAATTTTGGCGGGCCGTTCGATTTGAGATTGTGGACAATGGAAGCGATCTCCTCGTCGGAGACGAAGGCTCCTTGCGAACGAATGATTTTGGAACTGCCTGGAGGGGAGAAGAGCATATCGCCTCGGCCGATGAGTTGCTCTGCCCCAGGACCGTCAAGAATGGTGCGGCTATCGATTTTAGAGGAAACTTGAAAGGAGATCCGGCAAGGCAAATTGGCCTTTATCACGCCCGTGATCACGTTTACGGACGGACGTTGAGTCGCTATGACAAGGTGGATACCCGCAGCCCTGGCTAGCTGAGCAAGTCGGGCGATACCTGTTTCCACATCAGCGGGGGCGACCATCATGAGATCCGCAAGCTCGTCGATGATGCAGACGATGTAGGGAAACTTATCGGGCATCTCATCGAGGACGCCTTCGTCGCGAGGCACGGTAATCTCCATTTGCTCCTCTTCATGCTTTTCCGCTTCCGATTTTTCCTTTTCCGGCTTCGAGCGGCCGTTGAATCCCGCGATATTGCGAACGCCCACCTTGGCGAAGGTTTCATAGCGGTGCTCCATCTCGTTGATCAGCCACTTGAGAGCCCCGGGGACTTTCTTGGGATCCGTCACCACTGGAATGAGCATGTGTGACAGCGAATTGAATACCTTCATCTCGACGATCTTCGGATCGATCATAATGAATCTAAGGGTGTCGGGGCTGGAGTGAAAAAGTAGCGATGTAATTATTGAATTGATACAGACTGTCTTGCCCGCTCCGGTTGCTCCCGCGATGAGCAAGTGAGGCATTTTAGTAAGGTCGGAGATAATCGGTTTTCCACTTACGTCCTTGCCGAGAGCGATGGGGATTTCCGCTTTCGATTTGGCCCAGTCTTCGGATTCTAGAATCTCCCGAATGCCCACCGGCGTTGGGTTCTGATTGGGCACCTCGATACCGACGCAACCCTTGCCGGGAACCGGAGCGAGAATCCTCACGGATTGGGCCCGCATACCCAGGGCGATATTCTTGTCCAGGTTGGATATTTTCTCTACCCGCACTCCGGGGGCGGGGTAGACTTCATATCGGGTGATTACCGGCCCGATATGTATTTCTCCCATGGTGACATCTACTCCAAATTCCTTTAACGTCCTTTGTAGTCGATCGGCGTTGCTAGTATGCTCGGATTGAGAATTGGAGTGATGCGGTCGTGCTTGAAGAGCCAGGAGATCAAGGGGAGGAAAGATGTAGTCGCCGACTGATTGAGGTAATTTGACTCGCGCTTTCTTGGTTTCCTCAGCCGCCACAATTTTGAGGACATCCCTGAGGGCCGGCTTTTTTGCAGGCTCTTCTTCCTCAGGCTCTTGAGGTGGAGGGGCTGGTTCTTCTTTGCGGGCCGGGATAGTGGGTTCCGGGTCAACTTCGGGCTGGAACTTGGCCTGTTTTCCCTTCGCCGCCGCCTTGCCTGCAGCGACCATTTCCTTGGCGGCTGCCTTTTCTTCGTTAACGAGACGCTTGGCTTCCAAGCGTTGCTGTTTGAGGGCCATCTTTTCTTCCTGACGGGCCAGTTTCGCCAGGCGTCGGGCTTCGCGCTTTTCTTCACGACTTGAGCGCCAGCGATCGAGCCATCCTTGCAGCCCGCTTTCCTCTCCATAGGATTCGCTTGAGACCCCAGGGGCGAGAACGAAGACGAAAGTTCCGACAAAAAGGGCTCCGAGAATGAGTGTGGTCCCGATATCGCCAATGTAGGCTCTCACCGATGCCGAATAGAGTATTTGGCCGAGAAGCCCGCCGGGATCTTTGGCGTAGATTTCCTTGTCTAGAAAGAGAATGTTCTGGATGGCCAAAAGTCCGGAAGCCGTGGCGATATTGAGCAGTATTCCAATCGTTATGGCCCAGCCGCCTTGGCGCACTTTGCGAACGTAGAGCCACGCTCGCCATCCCAAAAAGACGGGTATCAGCCAGGCGGCTCCTCCGAGAAGATAGAGGCAAAACTGGCCGATCTTGACGCCCAGAAGACCGAAAGCATTTGGTTCGAAGCCGAGCGAGGGATCCGTAAAATTGTCGGGAATCTGTCGAGGATGGAAATCCAGCAAGGCGATAGCGAATAGCGCGGCCAACAAGGCGAAGCCCCCAGCCCAGAGCCAACGGCTCCGCAATCGCGGCGACTTGATGTCGGACGAGGGATTTTTGTTATTGGAACTGCGCTTTCTGGCCATATGGATGGGATCTGTGACGAGGCAGTAGGGCTCGCTAGAGCTCGGGCTGGTCCGTAAACTGATGAAAAGACGGGTTTCCGAGAAAACTGCAAGGACGCGATGAGCAATCCGATTTACTTTAAACCAATTTATCAAGAGCGCGTATGGGGAGGCCGAAATCTAGAGGAGGCGCTGGGCCGGAAATTGCCCAAGGGGAAGGTAATCGGCGAGAGTTGGGACGTCGTGGACCGACCCGAAGCGATGTCCTTGATCGATAAAGGAGACTTTGCCGGGAAATCGCTCCGCGAGCTGATCGAAGATCGCCCAGAGGAAATTATGGGGGAGGGCTATGATTCGAGCCGGCCTTTTCCCATTCTCGTAAAGTGGCTGGATTGTTCGGACAGGCTGAGCCTGCAAGTTCATCCTCCTACGGAAGTGGCCCCAGCATTGGGAGGAGAGCCGAAAACCGAGAACTGGTATATCGCTGATTGTCAACCGGGCGCGTCACTCATTGTTGGATTGAAAAATGGCGTTACGCGGGACGAGTTCGAGCGACGCTTGGGCGAGGGGACACTGGAGGAGTGTGTGCATCGTTTTCCTGTCAGCTCAGGAGAGTCCATACTAGTGGAAAGTGGAAGGATTCACGCCATTGATGCGGGCAACTTGATTCTTGAGATCCAGCAGAATTCGGACACCACTTACAGGGTGTATGACTGGGGTCGCGTTGGACTGGACGGTAGCCCACGGCAGCTTCATGTGCAGGAGTCGCTCAAGTGCATTGATTGGAACGACTTCGAACCGGAGACGGTTTGCCCGGGACCCGGCGAGAGCCTATTGGCTGATTGCCGGGAATTTCGACTGAGGAAAATTGATCTGGATGTTAGCTCGAATCCAGTTGTGCTCGAGCAAGGAGAGCCCCGTCTCGTTAGCGTCACCGCTGGAAGCGTCCAGATATCTGGGAAGGAAGCGGCGAACGGAAGGACGGTTCTATTGCCAGCGAGTTCTTCCTTCGAGGTGGCTGCTTCGGGGGCGGCCACTATATTGGTAACCGATCGATTTGTTTAGAACTAGTAAACGGTTAACTGGTTGGGGCCCAGCCAGAAGTGAATAGTCCCCTATGAAATTAGACCGAGAATCCCATCGAAATCCAGAGGCCTACAAGAGTCGTAGAGGTGGCGTTGTTCGTTCGGCTGTTTTCATGGGATTGTTTCTGATGGCATCCATCACGCTAGCTTGGATGTTGGCGTTGCCCACGGTGATCGGGATCAAGATCGAGAAGGACACTGGCAACCTATGGGAGGCTGAGTCCCTCGCATGCAATCCTTTTGGGTTCGAGTTTCTTGTTGAAGAGGCAATACTGCGAAGCGGTAGCTCTGTCCACGAGGGAAGACCGATTCTGGCTATACGCCGCCTGAAGGTTACAGGTCCCGCAAACTTGCTCATCTCTGAAGGAGTTCGCCTAGATTCAGTCGAGTTGGATATTGAGCGCATTACGCTTATCAGGGATGAAAGCGGTGTATTGAATCTGGAAAGCGTTTTGGAAAGCCTCCTTGGCGGTTCCAAGGCCTTGGGTCGAGGAATGCCGATTGCCGAATGCCACCTCAAGATCCACACCGTCGAAATTCTCGATTATGCTCTTCCTGCCAGGCCCTCTCACAAAGCCCTCAGGTTGGGAATCGATGCTGACGATTTCGCTGCCGAAGACGCTATGGGTCTCTTTGATCCTTTGTTTGAAGTAATTTCTAGAGCTGAATACTTGCCCGATGTGTTCGCGGAAACGGCCTTCATTGGCACGAACACGGCTCAAGCGTACGGCGGAAGGGCCGAACGAATGCCAGCATCCGCTAAAAGGAGCTGGACCTTATAGAAAAACTTTTTGATTCCAGAGCGGTATTACCGAAGAAACAGTTGGGTAATCTATTAAAAGAAATTGGAAACCAATATGGCGGAAAAAGAAGAGGAAGTAAAATTGGAGGTCGAGGAAGCCGAATTGGAGGCTGATTCCGAAGAAGCTGCGCGCAAATCCGAGCAGGACGAGGAGAAGCAGGACGGGACCGAAAACAACGAGGGAGCGTCTGAAGAGGAGAAGGAGTTGTCCATAGAAGAGCAGCTTCAAAAGGCTAAGAGTCAAGCGGATGACAATTATAACAACTACCTGCGGGCAGTTGCGGATCTGGACACCTACAAGCGCCGTGTAATTCGAGAAAAGGACGACTTGCGGCAATACGCGGTATCTGGCCTGCTGGAATCGATCTTGCCGATCTATGATAATATGGCTCTGGGGCTTTCTTCCGCGGAGCAGGTTTCCGACCCCAAGGTTGTCGAGGAAGGCATTCGGATGGTGTTGTCGCAGTTCAAAGCGGTGTTAGGAGAGAATGGGGTTGAGGAGATCGAGCCTGGCAAAGCCGATGCTTTCGATCACAATCTCCACGAAGCGGTCCAATCTCAGCCGAGCGAAGAAGTGGATGCGGGGGCTGTTCTGCAATTGATACGCAAAGGTTTCTCGCTGAATGGTCGATTGATTCGTCCAGCGACAGTAATCGTGTCCGGGGGCGCTTCCGACTAGCCAGGGAAGAATTTCACGGCGAGATAGAAAGCCAGGAATCGTGAAAGAGGATTATTACGAATTGCTAGGAGTGAGCCGGCAGGCGACTCAGGACGAACTGAAGAAGGCCTATCGAAAGATGGCCGTGAAGTACCACCCGGATAAGAATCCGGGTAACAAGGAGGCCGAGGAGAATTTCAAGAAGGTTTCCGAGGCGTATGAGGTTCTCAAGGACGAGCAGAAACGAGCCGCTTATGATCGCTATGGCCATGCGGCTTTTAGCGGGGGTAGCGGCGGTGGGTCCTCCGCTGGCGGTCCTTTCCATGACCCTTTCGACATTTTTAGCGAGGTATTTGGAGGCGGGGGTGCTGGTGGAAGCATATTCGAAGAATTCTTCGGGGGCTCTGGTGGGCGAGGAGCGTCTGGAAGAGGTGGGGCTCAGCGTGGCTCTGACTTGAGGTATGACTTGGAAATCAGCCTGGAAGAGGCTGCCAAGGGCATTGAAAAAGAGATTTCCTTTAGAAAGCCAGTTCAGTGTAGCCGCTGTGGCGGGAATGGGGCGGAGCCAGGTACTGGTATAGTGACCTGTCCGACCTGTGGCGGCCATGGCCAGGTAACCGCGTCGAAAGGCTTCTTCTCCGTTCGCCAAACCTGTTCCACCTGTCATGGTAGCGGCAAGAAAGTGGAAAAGGCCTGCTCGACCTGCGGAGGAGAGGGACGCGTGAACGAGACAACCAAGATAAAGGTTAAAGTTCCGCCAGGAGTTGATACCGGATCGAAGCTGCGTTCCGCGAACAATGGCGAAGCCGGGGTCGGGGGTGGCCCGTCGGGTGACCTTTATATCGTTATCCACGTTTCCGATCACGATATCTTTGAGCGTCAGGAGGAAAATCTGTTTTGCCAGATTCCCATTAAGTTTACCTTAGCCACTTTAGGAGGGACCATCGAAGTCCCTACCTTGACAGGCAAAGCGAGTCTGAAAATCCCTGCGGGAACGCAGTCGGGCACGACTTTTCGACTAAAAGGCAAAGGGATGCCCAGTCTGCGTGGCGGCTACTTTGGCGACCAGATGATTCGCGTGGAAATCGAAGTGCCTATTTCGCTCAATAGCGAACAACGACAGAAGCTCGAGGAGTTCGCTCTCGCTTGTGGCGATGCGGATGAGCCCGTTGGAAAGACGTTTTTCGACAAAGCGAAACGATTCTTCGATTAGGAGCGAGGTCGGTAGCTTGGCGCTTTAGCCCGCGTCGGTTCTAGCTTCCATCCCAGAACGCGCGAAAGTGCCGTGCTGCAGGTTTGGGGTTGCCGTAAACCTATGTACCAACGGTTTTGGTCATGGATCGTAGCTCGCTAATAAAGCAATCGATGAGCTTAGCTGCTTCGCCTGGGCCTATCGCCCTCGGATCGTAGTTCAGGGTCGTTTCGAGTTCTCCTGCGTAGATGGCTACCAGCAAGGTGGCTTGGGCGTGGGGACGGTAGGGGGCCGCGGAATTGATCCTTTCCAATACAGAACCTCCCGATACTAGTTTGCCGATGGAGTTCCTAAGAGGGCTGTGAAGAAATTGGGGTCCTATATTCGTAAGAGTGGCGCTTGTGCGGCAGACGTCGCGGTGGCTGAATGAGCGGATGCCTCCGGGCAGGAAGCGGCGGATCCAAAGAACCGCTAAATAGATTGTCCCGAGACGGCCCTTCTTGACGTATTGCATATCTTCTTTGGCTCGTCGCAGCAACCTAGGCCGATTGGATAGGCCCTTGGCTTGGCGATCGATGGAAACGATGCTGATGGCGTTGCAGGCGGGAAGCGATTTATCGGCCTTGAGCCTAAGGTTTACAGGGACGCTGAGGCGAATCCAATCAGTAGGACTGCCTTCGCCAAGCGAAGTTCTCCAAGAGCCGATAGCGGCATGAAAGGCGGCTAAAAATAGGTCGTTGATGCTGATGCCTTCTTTTCGAGCCGATTTGCGGAATCGGAAATAGGACTCTTTATCCAAATATTTAGATACAAAGTGCGGCGAACTTTTTGGACAAGGCAGAGATTCAGTCGATTCCCGGCTTGGCAGAAGTGGGGAGACCTGCCGGCGAAACAGGGAGAGGGCGATAAAGAAGCCGGCCATTTTTATTGGAATAATGGATAAGAAGCTTCCCAAACGGAATTTCTGACTCCCTCGCCGTTTCAATCTCGCCAGATCCGTTTCCGGAAGCTGAATGTCTTCGCTTCCACAGAGTTGATTGTATGCAATGAGTAGATCGTGCAAAAATCGGAAGTACCCGGCCCCGTCGCATAGGGAGTGGCTTTGGTTAACATAAAGATCCCACCGATTCGGTTCATGCGCGACAAAGAGTTGGAAGGATATTTCGTTTTCGGGATTGAATGAGCCGAAATCGGGTTTATAGCTATCGATATCTTCTTGGAGCCAGTGGATCGGGATTTTCGCGGAACCGTTGAATTTCCAGTGTAGCCGTCCAAACAGCCCTCTCTCTATCGTCGCAGTTAGATGAGGGTGAAGATGGGCGACTTTTTCCACGGCCTCAGTGAATCGATTGCGTTGCAGATTTCCGGAGAACCTAGCCCGAACAAAAATGTTGCATGGGTAGTCGCTTCGATTTTCGTGGAAGAGGTATTCCTCGAATACGGTTAGGGGGAGGCTTCGCACGAACGATTAAGGATTATACGGTTGCTGGAATACCAGAAAAATAGTCTGGTCATTGCTGTGGTCAAGTTTATCGCAGGAGATAGGTTCCCATCCTCCTTAGATGTTTCGAATTGCGCATGAGATTCTTGATACGGCCAAATATCTGGATTTGGCGCGTTCGAATATGGTGGCCGCCTGGCCAAAGTCCTATTATCGCAGGGAACTGATCAAGCTGAAATTCTTTCATAAGCGGATGTTCTTGATGAACCGCCCCGAGGATATTCAGCATGTCATGGTCGCCAATGCCGCGAATTACCGGAAAAGCCTAGCGAATCGGCAGTCGCTAAAACCGCTTCTAGGTAAAGGCGTGTTCGTCAGCGAAGGAAAGCTTTGGGAAAGGCAGCGGAAGATTATGTCGCCGGCCACTCACAAGAAGCGATTGGCAGGCTATGCCGAGACCATGATGGAAGCCGGCTTGGAAGCAGTAGATGCTTGGGAGCGCGATCGTGTCGATGGGGAAGTGGATGTAATGGAGGAGATGACTTTGCTGACTTCCGATATAATAACCCGTACGATGTTCGGGGTTGTTTTGGGTGATAGAAACGCGACCCTGTATCAATCATTTCAGGACTATTTGGCATCGCATGGCCGCATTCATATTAGCGAGTTGATAGGGCTGCCGTCTTGGATCCCGCGACCGGGCCAGGCCAGGGGACGGGCGGCAGTTCGCCAGTTCGACGAGGTGATCGCCAGCGTAATTGAGGAACGCCATAGCCAGAAAGAGCCGAAGGACGACCTCTTGCAAATGCTGATAGATTTCCGAGAAGAATCCGGAGAGTCTATGACGGGTCAGTTGCTACGCGATGAAGTGGCTTCCATTTATCTAGCGGGTCATGAAACGACGGCTATCACATTAACCTGGGCGTTCTACTTGTTGCACGAGCATCCAGACATAAGGGAACGGCTTTGGGGCGAGCTGGAAGATGCTCTTGCTGGTCGTAGCCCGACTTATGAAGACTTGCCCAATCTTCCGCTCACTAGGGCTATCGTGGATGAAACTCTACGATTGTATCCACCGGTGCATGTTTTCTCGCGGCAGGCTCTAGGGGATGACGAAATCTCGGGATCTCGTGTTCCAAAGGGCTCATTTATGACGATATCCTCGTGGGTTCTGCATCGACATAAGCTTCATTGGGAAGATCCGGATCGCTTCGATCCAGATCGATTTCTGCCAGGCCGTTCCAGGCAGGTGAAGCCCTTTGCCTACATTCCCTTTGGGGCGGGTCCAAGAGTTTGCATGGGCAAGCACTTTGGTTTGGTGGAAGCGACCCTCCTCCTCGCTTTGCTCGCTCAGCGATTTGACTTGAAGCTGAGACTTGGCCATCCTGTTGAGCCTTTGGGGCGGATGACTTTGAGGCCGCATCTTGGGATGCCTATGCAAGTGAATCAACGAGTCAGGTGATTTAGCGAGAAGCTTCAAATTATTAGAAAGGGATTGTATAGGATGTACGAAGTTAGGGCTAGGTTGTCGTTGGAAGAATTCCAGTTTGCTGAAAACCTGATTTTCGAATCGGAAGGGCTCGAGAATTGGAATTTGTATGAAAATTTTGATGACAAGGGTTACTGGATACAGGGGGTTTTCGAAGACTGTACGGAAGCGGAGACTGGAATGAAGGCATTGCAGGGGCGGTTGAAAATCCAAGGCGATTGGGGTTTAAGCGAGTTAGCGGCCGAGGATTGGAAAGAGAGCTACAAGGAGCATTTCCAGCCTTGGTCGATTGGAGAATTACATTGGGCCCCTCTGTGGCTAAAAAATGAATACGAAATGCAAGCAACCCACGAAGCCGTATGGCTGGATCCCGGGATGGCTTTCGGGACCGGTAATCACGCCACAACTCGATTGTGCGTCGAACGATTGATCGAATTCAGAAAGCAGGCAGGAGAGGACCTGGACTTGGCTCGGGTAATTGACGCAGGCTGCGGTTCGGGCATACTGGCGATCTCTGCAGCGAAATTGGGATTCAAGCGTATCGAGGGATTCGATATCGACGAAGATGCGGTAAGGATTGCGGAAGAGAATGCCACGTTGAATAACGTAAATGAAGTCCGATTCTTTGTCGGGGATTTAGAAAGTGGACTGGAGCTGGAAGGGGCTGATTGCTTGCTGGCGAATATTCTAGCAGACGTTTTGGAAGCGAATGCCGATCTATTAGTGAATTCCGTGTCCCGAGGAGGGTGGCTGGTGCTTAGTGGCATTCTAGCAGCCGAAGCGGATCGGGTTAAAAGGCGATTCGAGGAGATCGAATGCCTAGAGAATGGAGAGAGCCAAATGCTGGATGAATGGGCCAGTCTGCGGTTTCAAAAGAAGAAGGGGGATTGATGCCACTCTATGCCTCTACCGCGTATATTCCTCGACGGCTACGGCAGTATCTTGGGCGAGCAATGGATCAGATACAGCGACAACTCTCAATCCGCCCGCTTTCCTTACTTCATCGATATTCCCTCGATTGATTCCTCCAATACAGAAAAACGGCAATTTCGGGCTTTGCTGATCGACCCATCTTACCAGTTCTAGTCCCACTGGAGTGTAGCTGGGCTTAGTCTGAGTGGCGAATATTGGGCCTACGGCGAAGTAGTCCAGGGTGCCCTTAGGCAACTCCATCGCCTGTCTTGCTTGCTGTATCGAATGAGTGGATAGCCCCAGAATTCGATGTGGGCCAAGTCTGCTTCTAGCATCAATTCCCGGAGTATCTTCCTGGCCAATGTGCAACCCGACATTCGCATACCGCAGACAGAGCTCCAGGTCGTCGTTAAGGATGAGCGGGGGTTGGGACTCATCTTCTGCCTCGTTTCTAATTTCGAGTATCTGGACCAGTAGCGCCTCGCGCTCCTTATGCGATTCTCTCTTGGCCCGAATTTGGATGATTCCCGCTCCTCCCTTCAAGAGGGCGCGGTATTTTCGAGCCCAGTCAGATCGAGAGACGTATCCAGTGTCTAGGATACCGTAGAATGAGCATTCCCTTAACGAAAGTGGGGCCGTGGCCTCTAGATCTGTAGCCCTTTTGGTCACCAGGATAAGTGGCCCGATCTTACGACACCTTAGTTTCCCGTTCGGTTTTTCGAATTTCGTCCGGGTCTTCCGATACTGGCTTTTTAGGGCTCAGGGTCATTGTCAGATCCGCGCTTGCATCAGGCTCGGGATCCAGAACCACAGGTTCGTCGACATCTTGTTTCCCGAAACTGGTGACCATGAGTTCGATGGGGCCGATTTGATCGAAACTTAGAGATTTCTGAAGCAGTCCGGATATTCGAGTCTGCAGCCTTTTGGTGGTTTCCTTAAGATTCTCGGGGGAGGAAAGCCGGAGTGTAACGGTCGTGTTGATCTTTTCGCCAACAATTTTGACGATGGGCCTGGCTGCTTCGACCCAACCGTCCTTGAGACAAGTTTGACGTATAAGATCCTGAAGGGCTTTGCGGGAGACCAAAACAGATCCGGTGTCGCTAGAAAAGGCTATGAGCCGCGAGGGCGGGCTTTTCAGCATACTCCGGAGCCCGATTATCAATAGCAGCAGTACCGCGAGGATACCTACTATGACAATGGGCGGGAGATTGCCCATGGAATCGTTAGCCTGTTGAATAAAATCTGGCATCGATGTGGCCTGAGACAGGCCAGGGATAAGTTACTCTTCGCTATCGTTGTCCTCAGGCTCTTCTTCCTCGGCCATTTTGACGCCTTCGATAATGACGTCGACGTTGGCGACCGGCTTGCCCGTCATATTCGTTACTTGCTTGGCGACTATCATTTGCAAGGTCTCGGCTGTTTTCGCCAACTCGACGCCGTATTCCATAAGAACGCGGATTTCGATTTGGTAGTTGCCTGCCTCGTCTTCGGATACGCGTACCCCTTTGTCGGACTCCTTGCTGGATATCTGGGCGATGAAATTCTCGACGAAACTCCCGCCGACGGCGAGCACTCCCGAAACATTTAGAGCCGCCATCTTCACGATGGTGGAAACTACCGTATGGTTGACTTTGATTTGCCCGAGAGAGCCTTCAGGATGCGCTCCGGTTTCTATTGTGGATTCTTGTGCTTCCATTGCTTATAACTGGTTAAAACGCTTTGGCCGGCTGTTTGGTTATTAAGGCCGCCGAGCCACCGGCTTAAGATTTGCCCGTCGATCCTATAGATTAAGAATCGTCAATTCCGCGTTTGTTTCAAGCGAAGAGACGATTTAGTGGAAAACTTCGGATTTAGAGTAGGGTCCCCTCAATCTAACTTGGGAGAATGTTCCATAAACTCTTCCATGAAAGCGGTTGTCGCTTCTCCGGCTTGGAAGCGGGCATCGCTGATAATCGCTTTTTGCAAGGGGATTGTCGTATGTATTCCCCGAATCAAATACTCGCTCAATGCCCGGTACATACGTTCGATGGCTACTTCTCGGCTCCGGCCATA
>JAYZHU010000046.1:0-21190 GCA_036166175.1 Verrucomicrobiota bacterium
TCGGACAGCACGTACGCTCATTCAATATTTCCGGAGCTCCAGACCTTGATAGCGCGATTTACTCGCTAGCATTAAACTTTACTCCAGCGGATTTTACGGAAATTTCCATTCGAGCTAACAGCTCGGTCGACGCCTCACTATTTACCAACCAGACCCGCGAAAACGAAACCTTCAGCATCAACTTGAGCCAACGCTTGCTGGATATGCTCGATCTCAGCTTGAGTTACGGCGAAACTTCAGCCAAATACCTGGCAGCTATCGCGGCCAATGACGTAACCCGCTCGGACGAATACGAGTTTTTCGACGCCCGTCTAAGTTTCGACATTCTGGAACGGGGAGCGATATCCATTTTCTTCCGGGATCTATCCAACGATTCCGATGATGCTTTCTTTGGGTACGATGGTAGCCAGCACGGTGTGGAAGCGAATATAGCATTTTGAGAGAGCGTCTAATAGGTCAAAATGCAGTCCTCAGCTTTTTCGAAAAGGGTATTCGCGGCTGCTGAAGGGTGCGTCTTCATCATGCAGGTCGGAACTGCGGCCGCCAGGCAAGCAGCCCCACCTTTTTGCATGTGGTATTAGGTGGATTTGACTTTTTGGAAACAGGTTTCATGCCTAGTACCCTGAATGAAAGGTCCTGGCAATTTCGCTATGGCGAAAGGATCTTGGCCTGATCTCGCGAATGCGGGTGAAGGATCCAGCGAAGCGATGTTAATTATAATCAATTGGCCGCATCCTCCTTCGCTCGCTTGCACGAGACCTCCGCCTTCAAACTCTATGGCGTGACGCGATTAGCGATTGCGTAAAGGGCCTGTGCACTGCGCTGCTGTTTGCAGGGGTCGATGACTTCGAGGTCGGGGAATTTGATGAAGTCTCGGTCGAGGGTAAAGATGCGTTTGACGCCGTTGAAAAGGAGCAGACCCGCCAGCTGGGCATCGGCTACTATGTATCCGCGAATGACTTGGTCGGCGTTTTACTTTTTGTAGGCCGCCCAGACGTCTTCGCCTTCACCGATGATCCTCGTGCTTCGGGCCTCCAGTAGGGAATCAATGTTCTTCACGGCTATCTGAGGAGAAAGCGGTTTCAAGCTGCTTAGTACCAGACTGAATCAATACATTTCCACGCTGAAAAAAGAAGAAGGGATGCCTGTGCTAAATTTTCCACTGGTCGCCCAGATCGACCGCTACCGGATGAAATCTAGGCCACTCAATCGATCAGGGTTCTCAGGTAAGTCGCGTAACTGGTTTTGCCAAGAAACATAATGCGGGCTTCCAAGCCGTCGCGGGATAGCCATTCTTGCTCAAAGGCAATGGCTTCCAGACAAGCCATCTTAAGTCCTTGGCGCTCTTCGATAACCCGCACGAACTCGGCAGCGTCTAACAACGATTTGTGCGTACCCGTATCCAGCCAGGCAGTACCGCACCCCAGTAGCTCTACATTAAGCTCACCTCGATCAAGATACACTTGGTTGAGATCAGTGATCTCCAGCTCACCCCTCGCAGACGGCTTGATTTGCTTGGCAAACTCTACGACGCGGTTATCGTAGAAATAGAGCCCAGGAATAGCGAATTTCGATTTTGGCCTTTTTGGCTTTTCCTCGATAGAGAGAACACGTCCATCGTCAGCAAACTCTACGACGCCGTAGGCAGTTGGATTGGAAACAGGATAACCAAAAATACTAGCGCCCGATTGTCGGGCATCAGCCGCGTTCACCGTATTGACCAAAGAGTGACCATGGAAGAGATTGTCGCCCAAAACCAAAGCAGCTGGAGCACTCCCGAGAAATTTTTCTCCTATCAAGAAAGCTTGAGCCAAGCCTTCGGGTCGTGGCTGCACTTCGTATTCAAATTTCACGCCAAAATCGCTACCGTCGCCTAGCAATCGCTGGAAGAGCAGCGTATCCTGGGGTGTCGATATGATGAGGATATCCCTGATTCCTGCCAGCATGAGCAAGGAAATCGGGTAGTAAATCATTGGCTTATCGTAAATCGGCATCAACTGTTTGGATACCGCTATGGTGCAAGGGTAGAGCCGCGTCCCGGAGCCCCCAGCAAGCACGATGCCTTTTCTTTTGGATGGAGAAGTCATTGTTTGAAAATATTTTTAGTTAGCTGCGGTCCGCCTTCTCCCACTGAGCGGAATACGACAAGACGAGGAGGTCGGAGAGAAAGCGGAGCATAGCTAGAAATAAAAGAGAAATTTGGAAATAGGAGAATTTGCTAATCAAGGAGATCGATGAGAGCACCTATAGATTGTTATGAAACTGATTTTTTTAATACCCACAAATCACGCTTGTCCCGCAAAGACTTTATGTTGATGTAAATTTTATCTATGAATGATCTTCAAAACGACTAAACAAAAAATAAATGGCTCGGCAATCCTCCACGATCTCCGATGGCTCTTTATCTAGCCATAACCCTCTCGAAGCGGGAAGGCGGATGCAGGTTAGTCTTTGAAACAATCCATTGCGATCTTTGCGGCCTTCGCGGTTAGTTTCTTCGTTTACCCAGTGCCTAGGCGTTCGCGGGCGTACTTCTTTTCCGCTATGTCTTGGCACCAGTCTTTATTTTCTAGATACCACTCCACTGTTTTGCGGATGCCGGTATCGAAGGTTTCCGCGGGACTCCAGCCGCACTCTGCTTCAATGCGGCCACAATTGATGGCGTAGCGCCGATCATGTCCCGGGCGGTCTTTGACGTAGGTAATTAAATCATCGTAGGAATTATTGCCATCTCAGTTCGGATTCTCTGAAGCGGGCCTTAGCTCATCGAGGATGGCACAAATCCGCCTTACAATTTGCATATTCTCCATCTCGCTACGCCCGCCAATACAATAGGTTTCTCCCAAATGTCCTTTGGTTATGGCAGCCAAGATTCCCGTGCAGTGATCCTCCACGTAAAGCCAGTCCCGCATCTGCTTACCGTCTCCGTAGATAGGAAGCGGTTTTCCTTCCAGAGCGTTGAGTAGTACCAGGGGAATTAGTTTCTCTGGGAATTGATAAGGTCCATAGTTGTTGGAACAATTCGTGGTAACAACCGGCATACCGTATGTGTGAAAGTAGGATCGGACGAGAAAATCACTAGACGCCTTAGACGCGGAATACGGGCTGTTGGGGGCGTAAGGTGTGGCCTCGCAAAAAGCAGGATCATCCGGAGCTAGAGTACCAAAGACTTCGTCTGTGGATACATGGAGAAAACGGAAAGCGCTTTTGCGATCGCCTTTTAGTGATTCCCACCTGTCTTTGGAGGCCTGAAGCAAGCGGAGCGTGCCGACTACGTTGGTCTGCACAAAGGGTTCGGGTCCGTCAATCGAGCGATCCACATGGCTCTCGGCAGCAAAGTGAACGATAGTGTCAACTTCGTTCTCTATCAGCAAACCGGAAACCAGGACTTGATCGCAAATATCACCTTCAACGAAAAGATAGGATTGACTATCTTCATAATCACTTAGGTTGGCTCGATTACCAGCATAGGTTAGAGAATCAAGATTGATTAGACGGTCGTATCCATTTTCTGATAGCAAGGCTCCATCGTTTTGAAGGAGTAAATGGACGAAGTTTGATCCGATAAAGCCGCAGCCGCCGGTGACTAAAATTGACTTCATAATTGTGAGAGATCTATCAACCGCGAACCACCGTTATACATTGCTGCGAGACTGCGATGAAGTTAAGATCGCACAAGGTTTTTGGAATTATTACGCAAGAATTAGGAATTTTGTAAGTTAACTGGTCTTTCTATTTCGGCTAATCCTCTGTGATCTCCGTGGGCTGTGCGGTTTCATTCATTAGTCGTTACCTCTCGATCTTTGCTTGCTCTCGTCCCGCCGTAACGGATGTCAGCGGATCGCCGTTAGTCTTCCCGTTTCCAGTTTTTCAACGACCAATCGAGGGCTTCTTGAACAGGTCGCATGTGGATACCAACGCTTTGTAGTTTAGCCGTATCCAAAACGCAATTGGACCGGGGGGCCTTGGCTGCTTTGGACATAAACTCCTCTTCGCTGTCAAAAAATTTATAGTCCTTGTTGTTGACGCCATGCTTGAGAATAAGCTCGACGACATCAGAGGTGGTAACCGAGCCCGGATTCGTGACATTGTAGATACCGTAAGGTACTTCCTTTTCCACGCAGCTCCAGCACGCTTCCACAAAATCCTCTAGATGGCTTAGCGAGTTGCGGGCTTGAAGCAGGTTTTCGTAACGCTGCAATTTCGATAAGTAATTACGCGGCCCATCGTTCTCGTTAAAAGGTATTCGCAAGCGCCAGACATAGCCCTGCGGCTCACTTTCATGTTCCCAGGCCGGCCAGTTTTCATCTCGGTCAGCTTCGCGCCAGCCGAGCACCTCTTCACCTAAAGCCTTGGTTCCACTGTAGAACGAACATGGCGGTTGTCGAAAGCAGAAATTCGGGGCATCATCTTCCCGCCAGCCCCCTCCACCGGGGCGTTCGCCGGCAAAAATACAGCCGCTGGAAACGTGCCCCCAGCCGATCCCCACGTCCTCGCACACCTCGCGGATGACCGAGGGGAGAATCGCGTTGCCATCGAGGCAGTTGCCTTTGTCCAGCTCGCAGGCATCCACGTTGGGCTTGCCCGTATATCCAGCGCAACTGACGAGGAAAAAAGCCTTCTTTGCCTTCAGTGTTTCAACGAGCTCAGCTTTGTTAGCTAACGTGAATTGGCGCCCGCTTAAGGGCTCCCACTCAACCGATTTTTCACTAAGCTGCTTTTGAAACACTCGACCTACATCGCCAGTGCTTCCGAGGAGGATTATCATGACGCTGAGGAGTTAGGAATGTTATCGAAAGATAACCAGCAGCTTATCGCCGACCCGTCCAAATAAATTTTTCCGACACCATCACGATATCCGAGGGCTTTAAAAAGAAGGGCTCCACGTCCTCACCCTCCAAAACGGCCTGAAGGTCCAGATTGTAGTTCTTACGGCGATCTCCCTCTGTTCGGATTACTCTCACTTTCTTGAGATTCGCCTGCTTGGGATCATAGCCAGCTTTGAGGACCGCTTCCAAAGCCGTTAAACGCCTGTCGCTAAGGATTTCGCCCGGCGACAGTACAGTGCCTTGAACGTATATGGGAAAGGTTGAGGAAATGAGTGTCACCGCAACTTCCTTGGTTACTATTTGGTCATCGTACCACTCCAGCAGCTTATCCTCTAGTTGGGAAGAAGTGTATCCAGTCGCTTCCTTCTCTCCGACGAAGGCCAAGGTGATTTTGCCGTCCCGCCGAATGCGTTGTTCGCCGCTCAATTCCGGGGCTCCGGGAAAGTAAATCTGGATCACATCGCCCACCAGGAGCTCAAGCGATTCATTGGATTCCGTCTCATTACTCGGATCGCCCTCAGCCGCAGCTGAACGAGGACTGGAGGTAAGCACGACCACTAGGGCCACTATGAGACCGAAGATCCAAAACCCTGATTCCTTTTTCATATTCCTAAAACCTAATTTTCTCCCTATAAAATCGGATCCTGTCCAGCAAGACGAAAGCCGTAACAGCCCGATTGTTCGTACAAAAACGACAGATTTACCTAAAAATTGAACCGAATCAGATGAATTTTGCGGTTAATTTCCATCAGTCCACTTCATAGACCTCGACGAGGACCACGCCTCTGGTCGAGTTAGCGCCCTGGACGACTGCAGTATACACACCAGGATCGAGCCAAATAACTTTCGCCGAGGACCGTGAATTTTGGTCGAAGTCAAACGCGCCCGATCGGCTGGCGGCATCCGTTACCACTGAGCTCTCTTCCTGCCAGTCGTCGTTCTCAGCGATGAAAGTCGAGCCTCTGCTCGTAGTCTGGTAAATACTAAGTGAGGGATTCGCGAGGGCGTTAGATACTCCGAATGTCTCTAGCTCCGAGCCCATAGCTCGTATGAGCATTCGTTTGGGGGCATCGCCAGCAACGACAAATCCAGCGATGATTACCTGGCTTCCCCAAGCAACTTCACCTCGCATAGAAATATTCGCCAAAGTTGCCGTGCTCGGTTCATCTTTCGCTTCAGTAACATCGAAGACTTCCACTAAAGCCGTACCATCAGTCCCTGTAGCGTTTTTCACTACCGCGGTGTAAACTCCTTGGGGCAGTTCAAGCACCATAGCGGAATCGAGACTGCCGGCCGACAGGACCGAGGCTCCCGCCTGTTTGGAACTGATCGATATTTCAGATGCATTGGCCGCCTCCTGCCAATTATCGTTCGTCGCGAAAGGATCGGTTTCTCCCATGCGGTAAAGCGATAGTTGGGGGTCCGCGATCGCGTTAAACACACCCCGATTCGCTAGGCTGGGCCCCAAACCTCGGATGAGCACTTTCTTTGTCCCACCGCCGCTGACGACAAAACCAGCTATCATCGTATTCAAGCCCCCTCCAACTTGGCCCCGAATAGAGGTATTCAAAAGGAGACTGCGAACGGCGACGTCTTCACGCTGCCCATCCACCGCGTAATTCTTCGAGCCGATTAACAAGCTGCCATTCAGACTCTTGACCGAATCATCCAACTGCAGCGCGAATGCGTATTGACCTTCTAAATCGGCTGTAAGCGTTCCTTGGCTATCAATCGACGCATTTCCCGCAACACCCGATGCCCCCAGCCCCAAGGTAACATATGCGCGGCCATCCGGCCCTGCAATTGCGAGAACTTGGCCATCCGGTGTATTGGGCAATACAGCAGCGTAAAATCCATTTAGATCGGCGGTCGCCCCTCGGCCATGCGCCCTTTCTCCAGTAAAACTGTAGGCTGAACCTGTGAAAACACCACTTACCCGATCAAGATCGACAGTACCTTCGATTACCACGAGTCCGTTTTCATCCGCGTATTGGAAAGACCCAGATGCCGAAATTTGAAGGTCGACAATCTCCATTGGCTCGTGACCAAAATCTGACAAGAAAACAGCCGAATTGTCCTTTCGAACCATCAGAGCGAACGTCCCCCCCTCACGCGAGACAGATCCAAAGTAGAACCTGCCCGGGGGCACAATGCTGACTTCAATGGTAGAGCTCTCAACCACTTCCAGCCCTTGAGCGATACCTCCCGTTTTGGTCTCAACCCAATACTGGGTATCTTCTGCTAGAGTATCTGTTGTATAGCTCGCGCCAGTCGCCCCTTCAATAGGATCACTACGATCTCCCGACCCGCCTCGGTACCACTGGTACGTAAGACCAGGCCCTGTTGCGATAACGGAGAGCGTTGCCGTTCCTTGTTGCTCGACTACGACGTCCACCGGACTCTCAACAATATTAATCAGGCTATCTACAGCCAACTGAACGACATTGCTGAAAACAATTCCCAACTCGTTGTATACCACGACCGAATATGCGCCTGCATCCTCCACGCGCACCTGCGTGAACAGCAACTCCGCCTCATTAGCCCCTTCAATAGGCAGACCGTTGCGGAGCCACTGGAATTTTGCCGCCGGATACGCTGACACCTCGACATCGAGAGCTGTGATGTCGCCCACAATAGCTTCAGTGTTGACCGGCTGGCTGGCAATAAGCGGAGCGGTCTGCACAATAACATCCAATGTTTCGACTGTTTCTCTCACGCCATCACTCACTGTTAAGCTTACCGTCGCCACACCCGACTCTCCGGCCTCTGGAACAATAAACAGATTGCGATTCAATCCGTTTCCCCCGACTTCGATATTCTCATTCGGCAACAGGAGCGTATTCGAGCTCTCAACCGTTATCGAAAGATCCGAAGCCGGCGTTTCATTGCCCTGCACCGAAAACGCTACTGGGGTGATCGCCTCGCCGAGCGAAGTAAAGATGTCATAGATAGGGCTGATCGTGAGAGTCCCTATTTCAAGCTCGAAGGTTTCGATTATGGTGTTGGCGCCATCGCTTATGGAAATCGTGATGGTGGCCGTTCCGCTTCTCCCTTCCGCCGCAGTGAGTTCAATCGAGCGGTTCGCGCCCGATCCACTCAAAACGATCCCCGATTCCCCAATCAAAGAGGTATTCGAAGAACTCGCCGTAACAACTAATTCTGACAGGCTCGTGTCCGAATCTCCGATCGTGAACTCAACCAGAGCTGAGGTTAATCCCTCCGGAAGAGAGAGATCGGTCAGTTCGCCAATCGTAGGCGATAGGTTGACTGGAGTTTCAACAGTTACGAACACCGATTCTTGGTATACCCCAATGTCAGTGGTCACGACCGCTTTCAACACATGCATACCCTCTGACGAAGAGCTGAAGGTAAACTCATAGGGACTGGAATTATCCGTAGCTACAAAGTTGTCGTTTTCGAAGTATTGCACGCTTTGAATCGCTGATTCCGCTCCACTAACGACGACCTGAAAGGCGTCGGCTTGCCCGGGCTCATAAACTCCAACTCGCAAGCCACTAAAACCAATAACCATCGTATCCGCCTCATTGCTACCACTCGGTTCGAAAGACCCGGAAGCGGAGTTCGAGTACCCTGAATCACCAAATTCGTTAAAAGCCCGGACCCGGTAAGTGTAGTTTTGACCCTCTGCGATCGTCGTGTCCTGATAGAACGCCACGTTCGACCCCACTGTGGCGATCTCAGTAAAGGATGAACCATCCAAGGAGCGCTCGATGCGGAAGCCGTCTTCGTTGTTGGAATTGTCGTTCCAAGAAAGCGTCAGTTCGGCCGCACTGGCAATGTGACCGATGGTGGCAACACCTAGGATCAGCCCAATGAAGCGGCGAAGCAGCCCTCTGCTCCGGACACCGACTGCTTGAAGATATGATACTGTGAAATGAGTCTCGCCTGTCATGCTCAGGGCAAGGCTTCGTCTCATTTGTAGAAAACCTGAGATCGCGCAGAGCGATTTGACGACACTTTTAAAGGCGTAGATAAATTCCCTCGATTACCACTGAGGGCTATTCCAATCGAGGCCCGCGGATATCCGCTAAGTCCACTCGCGAAAAAGAGGGCGGATTCTAAAGCAGGAGAGAGCGGCAATCGCGGAATCAGGGTCAACCCTCGATTCAGACTACCGCTTTAATACCGAATTCTGCCCCGATTTCCACAAATTCGCCCTCTAGGAAACTAAGGAGCAAAGTTTTTTGCCAAAGCGCCGACCACACTAGCTAACGATGGCTCTACTTACGACAAAACGCACTTCGTCCTCAAAATCCCAATTGCGGCACAAGGATACCAGCTCTTCAGTTGGATTTTTGGAATCGCAAAAGCTCGCTAGTCAAAAGGGTTACGAAAAGCGGGCCAAACGCTACAAATTGAAACTGTAGTTCCTCGCCGTTTTCACCCAGCAATTGTCATTCATGCTGGAGGCCGGCCTTCCCCTCGTTTCTTCTCTAGTGGCCCTACAAGACCAGACAGAGGATCAGGTATTCGCCGTCACCATCCGCGAGGTTCGCACCGACGTATCCTAAGGCAACAGCTTCTCAGCAGTCTGCCGCAATTACCCATATGCCTTCAACAATCTCTTCATATCAATGGTCGAAGCCGGAGAGGCTAGCGGGGGCCTGGCAGAGATTCTCGGTAAGGTGGCCAACTACTTCGAGTCTACCAAAAAATTAATCAAAAAGGTGAAGTCCGCGATGACCTATCCGGCCGCTGTAATCGGCCTTGCGGTTGTTTTGGTCAACGTTCTCTTAATATTCGTTATCCCTGTCTTCGCCGACATGTTCGCCGATTTCGGCAAAGAACTGCCCGCACCTACTCTATTTCTTATCGATGTTAGTGAGTGGATGAAGGGAAATATTCTCTGGGTTATCCTTGGAGGTTTCATCTTTTGCCAAGCGTGGACTCGGTTTACCAAGACGCCGAAGGGCAAGCGCTTTCAGGATAATCTCCTATTCAGGCTGCCCGTATTTGGCAACCTGCTGAGGAAAATCACGCTATCCCGTTTTTGCCGGACCTACGCAACGCTGCTGCGAAGCGGTGTGCCGATCCTCCGCTGTTTGGAGATTGTGTCGGCCAGTAGTGGTCGTACTCAGATCGATGACGCCTGTAAAGCAATCAGCAAGGCCATATCCGAAGGCGGCCAAGTCTCTGAAACCATCGCCGGAATCAAGTTTTTCCCACCCATGGTGAAGCACATGGCCAAAGCCGGGGAACAAACCGGCAACGTAGACGGCATGATGAGCAAGATTGCCGATTTCTATGATACCGAAACAGATGCCATCATCGCCTCTCTCACCTCTTTGATCGAGCCTATGATCATTGTATTCCTGGGCGTAGTCGTTGGCGGTATCGTTATGGCGATGTTCCTCCCGATCTTCCACCTTTCCTCTGTGGCCGGCGGCTAAAATCGGCCCCGCTGCATCGCCAAAAATTTCCTTCTACCCTCTGAGATAGCAATGCAATCTATTCTTATTGTCGATGATATGGAGTTCATCCACGAGATGCTAGACACGGTTGTTCAGCCCGCTGAATACACGACCATCTACGCCAAAGATGGCGACGAAGCGATTTCGATCTACAAGGAAAAATGCCCCGACCTGGTTCTGACAGACTTGAAGATGGAACCAATGGACGGACTCGAGCTAATGAGGCGTCTGAAGGAAATCGATCCCAAAATATTCGTAATCATCAAGACAGGTCATGCTGATGTTGATAACGCGATGGCATCGATGAAACTGGGGGCTTTCGACTATCTGACCAAGCCCTTTAAGCTAGATCAGCTAATGGCAGCCATCAATCGGGCCGACGAGCGGATCGATGCGATGATCGTTGGCGAGGGGCACGATTCGAATTTCGCTTTGCTTGGAGATTCCGACGCCTCGCAAAAGCTCAAGCAATCAGTCAGCCGCACCGATGAGTCCAATTATCCAGCGCTGATCAAAGGACCCAAGGGGACCCAAATGGAACTGGTGGCTTCCGCGATTCATGGGGCAAGCTCGGACGAAGAGGAAAACGATGAGCAACCCTTCGAATCTATCGACTGCGAAGAGGTTTCGCCTGATGAACTCGTTGAACAACTGATTGGACCGAACAAATGCAGCGGCAGACTCGTCGAAAAGGTTGCGGGCGGCACTATGCTCATAGAGTACATAGACCGGCTTCCTGTCGAGCTCCAACCAGATCTGGGCAACGCCATACGTAAAGCCAAAGGCGAGGCGCGATTCTTGTTCACTACGGCTGCAGACCTCGATGCCGCTGCAGCCGACGGAACCTATGACGAATCTCTGTTCTATAGAATCTCAACGCAATCGATCGATTGTCCAGGCCTCGATAAACGTTTGGAAGATATTCCGCTCTTCGCGAAATCTGAGCTGCAAGGTCTTGGGAAGAAGTCCGTACAGATTAACGATGACGCCCAGCGTCTCTTGCAAGGTTACGATTGGCCAGGGAATTTCGCCGAATTTCGCCAAATGATCGAAAATGCTGTCACGGACTGCAGCGATGATACAATCGAAGTGCCAGATCTTCCCGACTGCATCCGAGAGACAAAACAGTGGTCATCGCTAGCAGGCTATCTGGAAGCAGCCAGTCGAGAGTACACGGCCCGAATCCTGAATGCATGCCAAGGCGACTCCAAGAAAGCGGCTAAGATTCTGGGCTGCGAATCCTCCGAGGTTTCGTAACTAAGGGGCCATATTTGACAAATTGGAGGACTAGCTTCGTCCTCCAGAAATTGAATGTGGAGGACCGAGCCGGTCCTCCCTGCCAAACGGCCAAAGCTGTCGAAACGTTCTTTGGGTGGCGGCCGACTTCACGCCTACGCTACTTCTCAGCGGGCCTACAGCGGCGCATACCGAAAGGCCCCAAATAACTAGGGTCCAAGCTCGCTCTTGAAGCCATGGGCGCGGGCTAACCTGCGCAAAGTAGTTGTTGGTTCTTACTACTAGAGATAGCAAGAGTGGGTTTATCCCCCGATGGATTCAAAATCGCGGGATAAACCCGCTCGTGCATTCTCCCACTATTTAAGTTCACTCACGGTTGCAGCCTGTAGCGCGGCGAATAACCAGAGGCCAAAATCCGCATCCAGTTAACCTGGCCCGGCATGCATCACCGCAGTCCATTCGCTACGTGCAGGTGAGGCCAAGCTCCACCTTTCTCAAGCTTCGCTGCAAGATCTCGGATCGTGCAAACCATGATCCTGCAGCGAGGCGATTCTTTTCATTTATTCCTCGTCCAACTTTCAACTGGCTTATCCATCCGTTTCGCCTTGCGCCTCTTTCCAACAGTGTGACACAACTTGGGCAAAATTCACCACATGCCCAAGCGTACTGACATCGAAACGATTCTTATCATCGGAGCTGGCCCTATAGTCATCGGCCAAGCTTGCGAGTTTGACTATTCAGGAACACAGGCCTGCAAGGCGCTAAAAGAAGAAGGCTACAAAGTCATCCTGATTAATAGCAATCCCGCCACCATTATGACGGATCCCGAGTTCGCGGATGTCACCTACATCGAACCATTGACGGTAGAGGCGGTAGAAAAGATCATCGCGAAAGAGAACCCAGATGCTCTCTTGCCGACTCTCGGCGGACAAACGGCATTGAATTTATCGCTAGATCTCGACAAAGCCGGCATTCTAGCGGAACACGGCGTGGAGATGATCGGAGCCCGGCCCGATGCGATTAAAAAGGGCGAGGACCGTGAGCTCTTTAAGGAGGCCATGCTGAAGATTGGGCTCGACGTCGCCCGATCCCGAACCGTGAAATCTCTAGCCGCAGCCAAAGAAGCTGCGGAAGCAATCGGCACGTACCCCTTCATTATTCGCCCCAGCTTTACGCTCGGCGGCTCAGGCGGAGGCATCGCTTACAATAAAGAGGAGTTCGAGCAAATCGTATCCCATGGATTGGAGGTTTCCCCCGTACATGAGGTGCTCATCGAAGAGTGCTTGCTCGGCTGGAAGGAATACGAGATGGAGGTCATGCGGGACCGGAAAGACCAGTGCGTCGTCATTTGCTCAATCGAGAATTTCGACCCCATGGGAGTCCATACAGGGGACTCCATTACCGTGGCCCCCTCGATGACTCTAACCGATCGCGAATACCAGTCCATGCGCGACGCCTCCTTCGCCGTAATCCGGGAGATCGGTGTGGAAACAGGTGGTTCGAATATCCAGTTCTCTATTTGCCCGGATACAGGACGCATGGTTGTCATCGAGATGAATCCACGCGTATCCAGAAGCTCCGCGCTCGCCTCAAAAGCAACTGGATTCCCAATTGCCAAGTTCGCTGCCAAGCTCGCTGTAGGCTACAGTCTTGACGAAATCCCGAATGACATCACTCAAAAAACGCCAGCCAGCTTTGAGCCCACCATCGACTACGTCGTCACTAAAATTCCACGCTTCACCTTTGAGAAGTTCCCAGGAACCGACGATACCCTGACGTCATCCATGAAGTCGGTCGGGGAAACCATGGCCATCGGCATGACCTTCAAGGAGTCGTTTCAAAAGGCCTTGCGCTCATTGGAAATCGGATCGTGGGGCTTCGGAGGCGGTAAACTCGGGGACGACGAGCTGCCTAGCAAAGACGTGATCAAAGGAAAACTCGTCCGCCCCAATGCAGAGCGGGTCTTCTATCTTCGCTACGCTTTCAAGGCAGGCTTCTCCGCGGAGGAGATGTTTGAACTAACCAAGATCGATCCCTGGCTTATTCGTCAATTGGAGCAAATCAGCGAACTTGAGGACGAGCTTAAGTCCAAAAATTTGGATACGGTCGATACCGACTCGCTACGTCTGGCCAAAGAATATGGATTTTCGGATCGCCAATTGGGTTGGCTGCTAGATTGCCCATGGGATCAGGTCAAAGAAAAACGCAAAAGCCTGGGCATCGAAACGGTGTATCGATTGGTGGATACTTGCGCGGCTGAATTCTCTGCAGAAACTCCGTATTACTATTCTTCATACGGGGTAGAAAACGAGATCTCTTCATCCGAAAAGGAGAAGATCATGATTATCGGCGGTGGGCCCAACCGAATTGGTCAAGGCATCGAGTTCGATTACTGTTGTGTGCACGCCTCCTTCGCGCTTCAAGAGCTTGGATACGAATCAGTAATGGTTAATTCCAATCCAGAAACGGTATCCACAGATTACGATACATCCGACAGACTGTTTTTCGAGCCACTCACTTTGGAAGACGTCCTCGAGATCTATAACCAGGAAGGGTGTTCTGGAGCCATTGTCCAGTACGGTGGGCAAACGCCATTGAATCTAGCCTCGCAGCTCAAATCCTACGGGGTAAACATTATCGGCACATCTCCGGAGAGCATAGATACTGCCGAAGACCGCGAATTGTTTAAGCGAATCCTGGATGAAGTAGGCCTAAAGCAACCCGAGAATTTGACTGCTCTCAACGAGGCCGAAGCCTACGAGATGGCAGAACAAGTGGGCTTCCCGATTCTCGTACGCCCCTCGTTTGTTCTAGGCGGCCGAGGCATGTTTATTGTCTATAGCATGGACGAGCTCCGCGGCGTCATCCGGGAAGCCTTTGAGGCCTCTCCAGGAAAGCCCGTACTTCTCGACAAATTTCTCGAGGATGCGATCGAGCTCGATGTAGATTGTATTTCCGATGGCGAAACCACACTGATCGGGGGAATGCTCGAGCATATCGAGTTCGCTGGCGTTCACAGCGGGGATGCTGCGATGGTCCTGCCCCCGCACACTTTAGGCGACGAAATGATCGAAACGGTGAGGCAGGCGAGCTACCGATTGGCCAAAGCTCTCAGCGTTGTTGGTTTGATGAACATTCAGTTCGCGATCAAAGACGACCAGCTCTACGTTTTGGAAGTGAACCCGCGGGCCTCGCGAACTGTTCCCTTCGTCTCGAAAGCCATCGGCGTACCGCTAGCGAAACTAGCGGCCAAGCTAATGACCGGCAAGACGCTGTCGGAACTCGGATTTACCGAAGAAATGACCCCGAAACACTGGTGCATCAAAGAATCGGTTTTCCCATTTGTCCGCTTCCCAGGCACCACTATTCGCCTAGGTCCAGAAATGCGTTCAACGGGAGAGGTCATGGGGCTCGATACCGACTTCGGGATCGCATTTGCCAAAACTCAAGCTGCTGCAAAGCCTGGTCTACCTACTGAAGGCAACGTCTTCCTAAGCGTTAAGGACAGCGACAAGCCCAAAGCTGTGGAACTTGCGAAGGATCTCGACTCACTAGGATTCCAGATTTATTCGACCAGCGGGACCGCCGACTTTCTAAAAGAAAACGGCATCGAAACGAAGAAGCTGTTCCGCATCGCAGAAGGCAGACCCAACGTTATCGACCTCATCAAGAACGGTGAAATGCAGATGGTAATCAACACGCCCTCTGGCATGATTCCTCGTAAAGACGAAAACCATATCCGGTCAGTCGCTTACGCAAACAGCATCTGCATCATGACCACACTCACTGGAGCCATGGCCGCGGTTGCCGGAATTGGCTCCTTGAAGGAAAAGGATTTTGAGGTCCGGTCCTTGCAAAGCTACGTGGCTAAAAACGTAGCTACGGTCTAGATCACGAAATCCTTCTTGTGAAAGGCAATTAAGAGCCCTTCGCTTTACGTCGATAAACCGCTTTGCAAGTTATGAGCAGCCAACCACCCAGACTGGTCGCATTACTCTCCGGGCCCGACCAAAGGGGCCTGGTCGCCAAGGTTTCGAATTGGATATTCGAGCGTCAGGGGAACATAATCCATGCCGATCAGCATCGCGACCAAGAAGAGGGCGTGTTCTTCCAGCGTATCGAATGGGCCATTGAGTCTACAAAAGATTCTAAACAGGAAGCTGAGGCCTTCCATTCATTCGGCGACTCGATCGGAATGCGTACTCAAGTAGCTATCGCTGGTGTTAAGCCAAAGGTAGCGGTTCTCGTTTCCAAAGCGGATCACTGTTTTCATGACTTAATGCTCCGCTGGAAAGCTGGGGACTACCCCTGTGATATTGCCTTGGTTATATCCAATCACGACAATTTGAGGAACGCTTCGGAACAGTATGGCGTGCCATTCGAACACATCCCGGTAACTAAGGACACGAAGTCGGAAGCCGAAGCTCAACAACTTTCGATCCTCAAGAAAGACGACATCGAGCTCGTCATCATGGCTAGGTACATGCAGATCCTCTCTAGCATCTTCCTGGATACCTTCGGGAAGCCCGTAATCAATATCCACCACTCTTTCCTACCTGCATTCGCTGGAGCGAAGCCCTATCATCAGGCCCACAAAAAGGGGGTAAAACTGATCGGGGCTACCGCCCACTACGCTACCGCCGATCTCGATCAAGGCCCTATTATCCATCAGGCCGTCACCCAGATTACCCATCGGAATAACGTGGGCGATCTCATCCGCAAAGGGCGGGACCTCGAAAAACTCACCTTGGCCCAAGCGGTTTCCTGGCACTTGGAGAATCGTATCCTAGTTTACGAGAACAAAACCGTGGTCTTCGACTGAGGGTCTCAATACGTTTCCACGAACTCGTCTATTAACCTGGCCAAACGAGAGAGGGTTCCATGGCAAACTACGACTCGTAGGAGCGGGTTTACCCCGCGATTTTGAGCCTAGATCTTTTGCGCCATCGCGGGATAAACCCGCTCCTACACTCGACTTCGCTACGAGTAGACGTGTATGAGCAGTTTCCGGAGCCAGCCCGATTTGCCACAGAGGCCATTCAACGGCATCGCAGACCCTGGAATCGGGCAAATGAATGGCAGGGCTTCGAAATTGCTTTAAATTGGGCTGAAAACGCGCTCAATCACCCATTCTCTTACCTAGCCCTCGTAAAAATGGCCAAATCAAAAGAAGAAGATAACCCAAAACCCAAGAGCGACGAACGCAATCTAGTGGATGCGGCTGCAACGGGCGGAGCCGATCTCGAAGATCAGCTCGCTCAAATTTGGGAAGAAAACAAGAAATTCATCATTTACTGCGTGGCGGGTATCTTCGTCGTTTTCGGTATATACCACTTCAGTAAATTCATGGTGGCCCAAGCGGAGGCCTCGCTAAAAGAGGATTACGCATCGGCTGACGACAGCGCCTCCAAGCTAGCCTTTGCGGAAAAGGAATCCAATAATCCGCTCGGCGGCTTCACCTACAGCGAACTGGCGGGGGAAGCTTATGAGAGCGGGGATTTCCAAGAAGCGGCTGACTATTACGCCAAGGCAGCGAAATCAGCTAGGGGAGCCATTCGCGACGCCGCTTTGATGGGACAAGCCATGTCGCTACTGCAAAGCGGGGACAGCGGGCAGGCTAGAGATATTTTAGAGGATATAGCCTCCAGCGAGGACGCCGGAAACGCGACCGAAGCCCGATATCGCCTTGCGGAATTAGCCGTCGCCGATGAAGATTACGAAGTTGCTCGCGACCTCATTACCGAGATTCAATCCAACTTTTCTCAGGAGACCTTTTATTGGATACAAAAGGCCATGTCTCTGCAGAGCAAGCTGCCTCCAGTAGAGAGCACCGCTGCCGAGAGCTGAGCGAACCGCTATATTTAAGGGTAGAGGCGGGAAGCAAAGCTCGCCCGTAGGTCGGCCGCTACCTTTATGAGACCCTCCCGTAAAAGGATGACAGTCGATCAAACCCTTAAGCTAGTGTGATGAGATCGATTACTGCTCGATAAATTCCTTTTGGGCTCCGTATCGAGCTCTTAGCCGGAGGCCTTGAAGGCGAATGAATCCTGTCGCGTCATCGGGATTGTAGTCGCTTTGGACACCTTCCATCGACGCCACGTCCTCATCATAAAGCGAGTACGGGCTTTTGCGTCCCACAGTAGTTACGTTGCCCTTATACAACTTGAGCCTAACCGTACCTGTTACCGTTTTTTGGCTATCATCTATGAAGGCCTGCAGAGCTTCTCGCTCTGGAGCATACCAAAATCCATTATAAACTAATTCCGCGTATTTAGGAATCAACCCATCTCGCAGGTGCTCGAGATCGCGATCCATGGTCAGAGACTCAATCTGCTTGTGCCCCATCATTAGAATCGAGCCGCCTGGAGTTTCATAAACTCCACGGCTCTTCATCCCAACAAAACGGTTTTCGACGATATCCACGCGCCCAATACCGTGCTTACCAGCTAGGGCGTTGAGCGTTTTTAATACTTGAGCCGGGTTCATCGACTGTCCGTCGACAGCGATGCAATCGCCTTTCTCGAATTCCAGATCAACATATTGGGCTTCGCTGGGAGCATCTTCAGGATCTACCGTCAACTTGTACATGTCCTTGTTGTCAGGCGTCGTCGGATCAAACCAGGGATCTTCTAGTATGCCCGCTTCGTAGGAAATATGGAGCAGATTTCTATCCATCGAGTAAGGCTTGGAAGCGGACGCTTCCACGTTGATTCCATGCTCCGCGCAATAGTCGATCATCTCGCTTCTGCCGGGAAAGGCGTTGCGAAAGACGTCCATTCGCCAGGGCGAAATAGTCTTCAGATCCGGGGCTAGAGCGGCATAGGAAAGCTCGAACCTAACTTGATCGTTTCCTTTGCCAGTCGCGCCATGAGCCAAGGCGTCTGCCCCCACTTTGCGAGCCAGGTCGATTTGGGCCTTTCCAATCAGAGGCCGAGCGATCGACGTTCCCAGAAAGTACTGGCCCTCGTATATCGCGTTGGCCCGCATGATGGGATAAATAAAATCCGCGGCGAATTCATTCACCAAATCGAGGGTGTAGTGCTCGCTGGCGCCCGTGGCTTTCGCCTTATCTTCCAAGCCTTCCAGCTCTTCTTCTTGGCCAACATCCGCCGCGAAGGTGACAACTTCTGCGCTGTAGTGGTCTTTCAACCACCGAACAAGGACCGAGGTATCCAGTCCCCCCGAATAGGCTAGTACGATTTTCATTTATGAACAATTTTTGATTAATTAACCACTAATCTCACGATTTCACACGAATTATTTTCAAGATCTTAACTTCAAGTATTTTGGATCGAATCGCGGAACCGAGCCTACAACTAAAAAATAAGTTAGGCTTTAACGCTCTGGGCAAGTACTGCCATGATCGCTTTCTGGGTATGAAGCCGATTCTCGGCTTGATCGAAAATGATCGATTGGTCCCCATAAAGGACTTCTTCCTGTACTTCCATCCCCTTGTATGCAGGAAGGTCGTGCATGAATAGGGCGCTGGGCTTGCCCAACTTCATCAAATCCTCGGTCACCGAGTATGGCTTCATCACTTCGATACGCTCAGCAGACTCTTCTTCCTGCCCCATGCTCACCCAGGTATCCGTGTAAAGAACGTCAGCATCGCGAGCTGCCTCTTCTGGATCGCTGGTAAATTGGTAGCTTGGAGCATGTCCCGATTTTTGGAGCAACTCCTGGATTTCGTCACCCGGGGCGTAGTCCGGCGGTCCCGCCAGAACGAGTTCCATTTGAAACAAGGCAGCTCCCAATATCCAGGAATTGGCGATGTTGTTAGCTGTATCTCCGAAGTAGGCGATTTTCTTGCCCTTTAGCGAATCCATCAAGTCGCCCCCATTCGACCATTTCTCGGCCATGGAGAACGCATCGGTAAAGGTCTGGCATGGATGCAGGAGATCAGTCAGAGCATTGACAACGGGTATTGTCCCCTTTTGGGCCAGCTCTTCCAATTCGCTATGTTCGTATGTGCGCACGATCAAACCGTGCACAAAACGCGATAAAACATTAGCGGTGTCATAAATCGATTCGCCCCGCCCCAATTGGATATCATTTTTGTTCAGGAATATCGGATGCCCGCCCAGCTCGTGGATTCCAACGTCAAAGGAAACGCGGGTACGCGTACTAGACTTGGAAAAGATCATCGCCCAAGTCTGCCCTTGCAATGAAGGAGGCGTGTGGCGGCCGCGGCCTTGCTTAAAGCTCCGAGCCAAAGCGAATACTTCGCTCGCTTGGTGCGGAGCAAAATCGGTTTCTTTCAAAAAATGAGCCATTATATTTAGTTATCTAAAGCTAGTGTGTTTAATTACGCTCTCTGAGTTTCAGGCAGCGTTGCCGACCGGTTTTCAACCACGCTCTCGAATATTCTGAGAGCTTCATCGAAATCGTCTTTAGTCGCGGTCAGAGCCGGCAGGAATCGGACTACGTTGGATCCAGCCGGTGGTACAATGAGACCATCGTCTCTTAGTTGAGTGACCACTTCGGCTGGGGATTCAGCGATTTGAATGCCAATCATGAAACCGAGACCTCTTACATCCGAAATGTAATGCGGATACTTCGATTTCAGTTCAGCCAATCGCTGCATGACATAGGCGCCGTTATCTATGACATTCTCCAGAAGACCGTCATCTTCGATCGTCTCTATAACCGTCAAAGCGGCAGCGGAAATCAAGGGGGTTCCTCCAAATGTAGTGCCGTGGCTTCCAGGCTTGAAGAGCTCTGCGTATTGGTCGCTCACCCAAACTCCACCGATGGGAACTCCACCTCCTAAACCCTTGGCCATGCCAATGGCGTCTGCCTCTATTCCCGCATGCTCGAAAGCGAAGAAGCGTCCAGTCCGGCCAACCCCGCATTGGACTTCGTCGATCATGAGCAAGACTTCTCTTTCCGAACAAAGGTTGTGCAAGTCTTTCAAAAACTGTCTCTCCGCCGGATAAATTCCCCCTTCTCCCTGTATGGTCTCGATAAATACAGCAGCAGTATTTCCGTCTATAACGGAGGCAAAGCTATCGATATCGTTTAGCTCAGCAAAGGCGAATCCATCAACCAGCGGGGCGAACCCCTGGCGAACATTCTCCTTGGGCGTTGCGCTCATGCACCCGAATGTCCGGCCATGAAAGGCATTCTTGGCGCAAACTATTTTACACTGCTTTCCATCCTGACCAGACTTTCTATAACCATAGAGCCGCGCTAGTTTGATCAGAGTTTCGTTAGCTTCAGCCCCACTATTGCAGAAGAACACTTTTCCATTACCACCTGCCTTCGCATTTATCTTGGCGGCCAACCGAGCTTGAACTTCGTTACGATAGAGATTGCTGACGCATATAAGGTCGTTTGCCTGTTCCTGGATAGCGGCGACCAGTTTCGGATGGCAATGCCCCAAACTGGTAACAGCGATGCCCGAACAGAAATCTAGATACTCTTTTCCTAAGTCATCCCAAAGACGCAAACCACGGCCACGAACAAAAGTGATAGGCGGCAATCCGTAATTGCCGAGTATATTGTCTTTGTAGAGCTGCTCGGTATTCGTATTCGCGTTCATGATATATAAACAATTTTTGGATAAAGCCTTCTCTCCCGCTATCAGTGGACAATCTCAGTACCGATTCCCTTGTCGGTGAAGATCTCTAGCAACAAGCTGTGGGGCAATCTCCCATCGATGAAGTGGACCCGGTGCACACCCGCATCCAGAGC
>JAYZHU010000047.1:0-9765 GCA_036166175.1 Verrucomicrobiota bacterium
AGAAATACCTTTATTTGGGATCTGCTTTTTGTTGGTGAAACTTTCCAGAACAATCACCACAAGTACCCGCGCAAATTGAACTTCGCCACGCGCTGGTACGAGTTGGACTTCGGGTACCCTGCCATCTGGGCGCTAGCCAAAGCGAGAATCATCAAGCCGATATGAAGTCTACTGGAATAATTCTCGTTTACACATCCATGGTCTGTATAAGCGCTTAATCTCACGCTACCGAGTTTCGCGATATCGCGGCCCAAGATTTCCGCTTCGCTGGTTCAAGGTATTTCAAGCCACCTTCCGGGCTTCTTCTGAAGCGAATTTCCAAGATCCTCTGGGCAACTTCCCCAAGGAACTCGAATTCGTCTACGCCCGTAATCTTAAACGGGAACAGCTTATCGAAGCCGCCGACAAGATTCTCAATAAAACTTATTCGCAATCCGAGCTTCAGAAAATCGAAGATCAGATAGGGACTATCAATGAAGCCTACAAGGACGTCAGACCGGGAGACCGCTACACGCTGCGCTACGATCCAGATAAACAGACGACAACTCTGTCGAAGCATGGCCAAATTGTAACGGAAGCTCCCGGCAAAGAATTCCAGCGAATCTATTTTTCTATCTGGCTCGGGCCGGAATCTCCCTTCGATTTTCAGCCCATCAATTCATGAAAGTCTCCCCGTAGGTGCGGGCTTATCCCGCATTTTGACACGGCCTAAAGTACAACTATCGCGGGACAAACCCCCTCCTACAGTTGGTTATCCTTTGGGTTGGCGGCCATGCCGAATCGCAAATGGTAGAGCCGACTTTTCCAATCAAGAACCGCGAAGAGTAGAACAGGCTTCCACCCTGTTTCGACACAGGCCAGTCGTCGCTCTACGAGCTATGCCCGTAGCGACAGGATGCCTGCGCTACTTCCAAAATAACCTGTTCGTGGCACGCCGCTTCAGCTCCGGTAATTCCCAGCTTTATATGCTCAGGCGGAAGCGCCGAGCTACCCTACGATATCGAGCGGATCCGTGTTCTTCCATTCGCCTCGGGTAAAATCCGGGAACTCCTGTGGCGCTCCATCCGCTTTCACCGAGGCTTCACTCAAAGGCGTCACCGCGCTCCAAAACGCTCCCTCGTATAGGTTCTGATCCAACGGCTGCCCCAATCTGAGGCATTCGATGATTCGGTAGCGCATAATGAAATCCATGCCGCCATGACCACCCATTTTCCGAGCCAACTCTCCCAAGCGCGTGTACAGAGGATGCTCATACTTCTCGTAAATCGACTCTAGCTTTTCGCCTTCAGCCCAGCGATGATGATCGTCAGTGGCTCCTTCTACGCCTCCTTCAATCGCTACCCGGGTCGGGAATCCAGCTAAGGTCCCTTTTGTTCCCTGAATCATATTGTGGCGAGAATATGGGCGCGGGCTGGTCTCGTCCCATTGCACCACGACAGTCCTACCCAAAGTGCTCTTAATGATCGAGGTGTTGATATCGCCGCCCTTGAAATCGAGCTTGTTCCATTTGTGGTCTGGCGGGAAATTCTTTTCCGCATAAAGGTTTCGTCCCATACCGGGCGAAGAATAGGAGACCAATCTCTGGAAATTATCGTCGCCTCGAGCCAGGTTCATATACTGAGCCACTGGACCTAGTCCATGGGTAGGATATAGATTCCCGTCGCGGCCGGCATAGTGGAACGTTCGCCAGGAGCCCGTGCCCCGATCGACTTGATTCATCTGGCCTCTAAGCTCGTGAATGTAGGACGCTTCGCCATGCAGCAACTCGCCTATCACACCTTGGCGGCACATATTCAGATAGAGCAGTTCCTCCCGACCGTAATTCACATTCTCCATCATCATACAGTGTCGGCCTGTAGATTCGGATGTATCCACGACATCCCAAAGCTCCTCATTCGTCAGTCCCAAAGGTACTTCGACGAGCGCATGGGCCCCTTGTTTCATAGCCTCTATCGCCATAGGAGCGTGCAAGCGCCACGGCGTGCAAATGAATACCGCGTCGGGTCGAACTTCCTCCAGCATGCGTTTCCAGCTGTCGCCATTTTCGTAATACAGCTTGATGTCCGTGTGCCGCTGGCCCTTGCCAGCCTCTTGGCAATGCTTCTGCGATCGCAAGGCCAGGTCCTCGAACAAATCGCATATGGCAACTACCTCGCTCCCTTCGATTTCCGCGATTTGCCTCGCGTGGCCCACACCACGAGCGCCTACGCCAATGAAGGCGCAACGAACCGTATCCAATCGAGGAGCCTTAAAGTCACCCATGTATTTGGCTCCGGTTAACCGACTCGGCGTCTCCTTCGTCTGGCGACTGCAACCGGCGGCCACACCCGCAGTTACCGCGCCCGCCATTGCTATAAAGCGCCGTCGCGAATCTCCCAAGATAGTACTCATAGTTTCTCTCTCCTTTTAACTTCGACCCACTAGCGATTTCGAAGTGACCAATTTCACTGCGATACCAATAGCCACTACGAGCAAGATAATCCCAAACAGATATTCGCCATAAACCAGCTTGCCGATTCCGAACAGGAACCCGTAAATGCAGATAATTCCTGACAAGGCCTGGCCGATTTGCGGCCACATTGACTCTGGCTGTGGCAGAAATTCGGGTGAAAGCTCGCGGACGGGACCCCAGCCTTTACCTCCGGGCTGAACCCGTTTGTAGAATGCCAAAAGGCTCTTCATGTCGCTAGGTGGCGTCACCAGGGTGACAACGATCCAAGTCACTGTCGTCAAACCGACGCCCGTTATCAACTCAACCCACCAGGCCCAGCCGGGATCAACAACTTTAAACAGAACCGCAATTACGAACGAGGCGATCATAGCCGCCAACTCGCTGAATGCATTGATTCGCCACCAATACCAACGTAGCATGAAGAGCAGTCCCGTTCCGGCCCCGACCTGTAGAAGAATTTGAAACGTATCCAATGCACTCTTAAGATTAAGAGCCAATATCCCAGCTAATATCATCATGACCGCAGTCGAAATCCGCCCCACCAGAACCAGCTCCTTTCCGCTAGCTTTCGGTTTGACGAACCGCTTGTAGAAATCGTTGGCCACGTAAGATGAACCCCAATTGAGATGGGTAGAAATGGTAGACATGTAAGCAGCGGCCAACGAGGCCAGAACCAGGCCTAGCCAACCGCTTGGTAAAAATGTTAGCATAGCTGGATACGCCATGTCATGGCCAATCACGCTGGGATCCACTTCCGGGAAAGCCACTCGTATACTCTCGAGCGTAGGAAACACCACCAGCGATGCCAAGGCCACAATGATCCAGGGCCAAGGTCGTAAACCGTAGTGGACGAAATTGAAAAACAATATCGCTCCGGTCGCGTGCTGCTCGTTCTCCGCTGCAAGCATGCGCTGAGCGATATAGCCGCCTCCACCCGGCTCCGCCCCTGGGTACCCAACACTCCACCACTGAATAACAAGCGGCATAATCATCAAAGTCATCCAAAGATCGAGATTCGCATCCGTCAGTCCGCTGTCCGCATTGGTTTCCACTCTCGGAAGAAACCCCGTTTTACCCTCTAGGTTCGGGTGTTCGAGCAGAGCTTTCAAAGATCCGATTTCGGCATGACCCAGAGCAAAGTAGGCAGCAGCTATCGAACCAATCATGGCCACGATAAACAGCATAAAGTCAGTGAAGACCACCCCACGGAACCCTCCCAAGGTAGAGAAAACCACGGTCACGACCGCAGCGAGGAGAATGCACTGCAATGGACTTAGCCCCAGCATAACACCACCAATCTTGATCGCCGCTAGAGTTACCGAGGCCATGATCATGATGTTGAAGAAAACGCCTAAGTACAAAGCCCGGAATCCACGCAAAAAGGCCGCGCTCTTACCCGTGTAACGCACTTCGTAGAAAGCGATATCGGTGATCACATCCGTACGCCGCCAAAGCTTGGCGTATAGGAATACCGTGACCATGCCCGTGATAAGAAAAGCCCACCAAACCCAATTTCCTGCCACGCCATTCTGTCTGACGATGTCGGTCACTAGATTGGGCGTGTCCGTCGAAAAGGTAGTTGCTACCATGGATACGCCGAGTAACCACCAGGGCATCTCCCGGCCACCTAGAAAGAAGTTCCAGGCATTCTTACCGGAAATCTTGGCCACGGCGACACCGATTAAAACGACCGCGACAAAGTAGACGCCAATGATAATCCAGTCTAGATTAGATAACTGCATAGGAGGTACGGGTATAGTTCAGGCTATGCCAGAGCGAACAATCGATCCATAGCCAGGGAGGTGTTTTCGATCAAAGTTTCGGGAGCGTATTTATAAAATGGAACAGGCGGGATCATTTCCGCGGCAACCCAGCCATGATAGCCGATCCCATCCAATGCTTCCATCACTGCTGGCCAATTAACGTCTCCCGACAGAAGATCCACAAATCCGTCTACGGTACCGACCGCTCGGCGATAGTCCTTCACATGCACTCTTTGGATACGCATGCCCAAAAGAGAAATCCAATGTTCTGGATAGCCGGTGGCCAAGACGTTGCCCACATCAAAATAGCTGCCGACTCGATCATCATCGAACTGATCGATAAATCGGGCAAGCTCCATAGGGCTAAGCAGAAACTTGTTCCAAACGTTCTCGATGCAAATGCTCACTCCCAATTCCTTAGCCAAAGGAAGCGTGTCTGCCACAAAGGCCGTTGCCCGATCCCAAACGAGATTGTAAGGAATTTCCTCGCATCCGGGAATGAAATCCGCACCCACCGCTCCAGGAACGACCAGAATGGCGTCGATACCCAAACGGGAGGCCGCTCGTATTTGAGTTTCAATCACACGCTTGGCATTGCCGCGCGTCTCCGCGCTCTCGCTGGCCGGGTTGAACTCCCAGTACATTCCCGTAGCCAAGCCGCTTAAGGCCAGTCCCGCATCTGCGGCCATAGAGCCTACCTCGTCGATAGCCGCGTCATCGCTATCAAGATTGATAGGCCCATCCCCACTGACGTCTACTTCGATGCCTTCGAATCCCGCATCTTTAGCAAGCGCCATTTTCTCTTTCAATGACCAGTCGCCGTAAAACGACCATACGCTTATCGATTTTTTCATGATGTTAAAAATTGGTGTTTAATTCAATTCCCTATCCTCAATTGTAGCGATCGATCTCCGAGCGACCATTTAAAAAAGTAGCACAGGCATTTTGCCTGTACCAGAGATAAAGACCACAGACTGGAAGCCTATGCTACCCTTAGTGGCCGCTCGGCTTGCACCGCGATAGGAATGAGGATCGCGGGATAAACCCGCTCCTACAACGCGTGCCGCACTTTGGAGGATCGAGTCGACTTGTCTCGCCGAAGACATTGAGCGAAGACAGATCCCCCCTAACATTCCCAATAGAAAATACATATCAACTCAGCTTCCCTGCCGCGATAGCCACTTCTTTCAAAGCCATTGCCGCCGCTTCCCGGGCCTCCTCCAACGTCGCTATTTCCGGTTTTTTGCCACTCTTGAGGCAGTTAGTGAAATACTGAAGCTCGTTAAAGTAGCCGCCCAAGTCTGAAACATTACCCTCCCCGCTTTGCGAGCTGCCGGTGTCGGGCTTGTCGACTTCCAATTGAGCGGGCTCCTCCTCCCCTTGGCAGATCATGAGGCCCTTTCCATTAGTCGAATCAAAGTCGAGCACCGCTTTTTCAAAAACGGCTTGAAAAGCCATTTGGAATCCCCACTTCGCCGGATAGTTGAAGCCACCTTCGGAACTAACAATGAGCGAATCGTATTCAAAAAGGCTATAAATGTGAGACGGGCCACTGTAGTCGCGGGTCACCTTGCTATGAATCGCTTTTGGTTGGCCTAGCATAGCCAACATAATATCCGTATCATGGATATGCAGGTCCAATGCTGCGCTACCGGAAAGGCTTTCATCGTTAAACCAATCGTCGACTCCGAAATTCGGTCGAGCGCCCCGACGCACGAAGCTCAAACTCAACAGTCTGCCTCCTTCGCCACTCGAATGATACTCGAGAAGTTTTTGGTACTCCGGCCAGAACCGCAGGCAATGTCCCACTTGCGCAAAGGCGTCATTACGTTTGGCCGCTTCAATAATTCGATCGGCCTCCTCGACTGTCAGAGCCAAGGGCTTTTCGCAAAAGAGAGCTTTGCCCGAATCCAAGGCTTTAATGGAGAAAGCTTCATGCAAATGAGTCGGCAGACAGACGTCGACGAAATCGCATTGAGATTGCTCCATAGCCTCATCCAAGGTTGCATACACTTTGGCCTGGCATCCCAGCCGATCCAATTTCTCTTGGGATTCCTCCACCCGTTTATCAACCGCGGCAACAAGATCCACACCTTCGAGGATGTTGTATATCTGGGCGTGCATACCGCCCATGAATCCGCATCCCACTAGGATGCCCTTCAAGTTTCCATCTTGATCACTCATATAGCAAATTTTTGGATACGACCTCGAACATCGTTCGAGAAAACGGAAATTTTCTCCAGGATAAACGATTCCATCGATAGGTCTGGTCGCTCTACCAAAGGTTTTAGATCCACTCCCCAGGCCAGAGCCTCATATTCATCAGATCCATGTGAATCGAACATGGTAGCATTGGATCTGCGCCGTCCTTCCACGGCAAGGTCGTACCGCTTACCACCTTCAATTTGCGACCGGTAGACCGCGAATAGCGAATGCATCAACTCAGGATGGCCATCGCAGACCATGGTGATCTTATCACTATCTGCTAGCCAGTCGAGGCTCCGCCATACTTCGCAACCGATGATCCGGTCTGGCAAATGTTGACCGGCAACGCGACGCAACGCCGCGATGCAGCAAGCCAGAGTGACCACGTGGCTATCGTGCTTGTCCGCCGGTTGGTGAAGGTAGACAACCTGCGGACGCATCCTCTCTAGAATGTAGCAAATGTCGTCGACGACATTCGATCGCCCGTCTCCTTTAATCTCCGAACTGGGATAATCCAGCTGGATTTGAGCCGAATAGCCTCCGATACCCGCCGCGGCCCTCTGTTCCTTACGCCGGACATCCCGAATCTGCTCGTTCGTGTAGCTCGCGAATGGCCCTTTTCGAGAACTGCCACGCCCATCGGTCACAGTAACGCCAGAAAACCAGAGATCGCTCTGCTGATAGCAGGCAGAGACTCCCTCGTAGGCCATGAACTCTAAATCATCTTGATGAGCGCCAATACCCAGATGGGTCGTTCGGCCCAAAGCCCCCTCCAGGTTCAGGCCATCACTCAGCCATATATCAGACTCGGGGTTATGAAAAGGGGACACGCTGGCAACCTTCCGAATTCCTAAGCGCCTTGCAATGCCGCAATGGAGATTTCTTTAAAGCCCTCGATCGCCTCGTATTCCGCCATGCCCACAGCATCGTACGCCTCCGCAGTGGAACGATTAATATCGTCCGTTTCCTGCCAAATCTCGCGGTGCGACGACGCCCGAAACGGAAATTGGCTTCTTTGAGAACGATATTGGAAACTGGCCTCGATCTTGGATGCCAGTTCCCCAGGACTGAGCGGCACGGCCATATCGATCTCGTTCACGGGCCATTCTTGCCCGACACCTCGATAGCTCCAAATGCGGCAATCCTTTAACCAACCTTCACCGCTTATGCGGTTCATTGCACTTCGAAAAACTCGGTAGCAAACACCCGAGACCGACCCGGGATCCGCTAATCCACCGCTGACGTACACTTGGTGAGGCTTCACCTTTTGCAGCAAGGCCAACAAAATTTCTACATCCTCCTCGGCAGGAAAGAAATTCCGGTAGCGGCCCTTCTCATAGAAAGGCAGATCGAGGAAGGTTTGCTGATCTCGGCCGATCTTCAATATCCTCGCCGCGTCCCGGGCCTCGTTGCGCCGGACGAAGCTCTTAATGCGACGAACTGCATCCGAGTCCTGGTCGGAGTCTCCCTCGTCTTCGAAGCTTTTGAGAATCACTTCCGCGAACTGCCCCAAGCTGAGGCCGTCCCCTTTCTTGAAATCCATCTCTTCCTCCAGCTCGGCCATCAAAGCCAAGGTTTGCTTGGCCAGATTATCCGGCACAGCCAGGTTGCCCGAGGTGAGATAAGCCAAGGTGACCTCCGACCCTTGGTTCGCTAGCCGGTGCACGGTCCCTCCCATGCAGAGGATGTCTTCGTGTGGTTCCGAGCCCAGCACCAGGACCCTTTTCGGAAAGGGCTTTGCCCTCTCTGGACGATTACTATCATCGGCATTGGGCTTTCCGCCAGGCCAACCCGTAATGGTGTGTTGTGTCTGATTGAATACAGTAATATTCAGGTCGTAAGCTGGGCCGGAATCGATTAGCAATTCGCCTAGCCCATTCTCGTTGTAGTCGGATTCCTGCAACTTGAGGATGGGTTTTTTTGCCGTATAGGAAAGCCACAAAATCGCCTTGCGGATCAGACGCGGAGTCCAGTCGACAGGACCGACAAGCCAAGGCAAGCGTATCCGTATTAGATCTTCGGACGCAGTAGGATCGATAAAGAAGCGGACATCCGGATGGCCCTGTAAAAGGCTGGCCGGCAAATTTTCATTGGGCAAGCCTTCCACGGCATCCCGAACGACCCCAGCCTTGGACTGTCCCCATGCCATCAATACGAGCTTGCGGGCCTTTAAAATCGTGCCCACACCCATGGTAATTGCGTAGAGCGGGACATTGGCCTCGCCTAGGAAGTCGCGGGCGGCATCCAGACGGGTCAAGGCATCGAGCGTAACCAGACGCGTCAACGAGTCGCGGGTGGATCCGGGCTCGTTGAAACCGATATGCCCCGTGCGGCCAATCCCGAGTATCTGATAATCAAGCCCGCCCGCATCCGCAATGGCCTGCTCATAGGATTGGCAGTATTCGAAAACGGCCGATCGATCGACCGTTCCTGAAGGCACGTGCACATTGTCCTTGGGAATGTCGACATGCTTGAACAGCCGCTCCCACATGAATTGGTGATAGCTTTCCGGATGATCGTCGTTGAGACCGAAATACTCATCCAGATTGAAGGTGATCACTTTACGGAACGAGAGGCCCTCTTCTTTATGAAGCCGGACAAGCTCTCGATACACAGGCACTGGAGTCGAGCCCGTCGCCAAGCCCAAAACCACGTTCTTGCCGGCCTCCGCCCGCTCCCGGATCAAGGACGCGATCTCAGCAGCGACTGTCTTGGCCGCTTCATCGGAGCTGGAGCAAATTTGGGTGGGTATACGTTCGAATTGTTCTTCTTCTCGAGCCATGCCAAGTGAGGGATAGTGTCCAAATCATTTTACAAACCGAGGATTCGCTGTTAACCGCTCCGCGATCTCTGCGTCCTCTGCCGTTAAAAAAACTATAGCATTGTTCACATAGCAAAAACTTTCCACTATTTGCTCAATACTTTGCAGTTCTGTCAATTATCCGCAAATTCATGCGTCTACCTCTCCTACAGAACGCTCTCGAACTGGGACCTCCCGAAAACTACTTCAAGGGTCGTTCGTCCGCCGATGTCTGCATCCCTAGCAATCTCATCCTTTTCTCTAGGCGAACTTCCCAAGAACTCCAGCGTCGCAGTTTCGATGCCTACCCGCACCACCGATTTGTACTCGTCTTCAATCTAATGACCGAAGGAAGCGTTACGGTGGACGGCATCCAATGGCGTCTAAAACCCGAGCAAGGCTTCGTCGTCTTCCCCTATCAGTTCCACTACTATTCGGAGCTCTCCGACCCGAATATCGTGTGGCTAATCTTAACCTTCGAATTGCAGAACCCTGTAGTCATGGAGTCCTTTCGAAATCGCATAATCGATCTGGATACCTCCACC
>JAYZHU010000048.1:0-8127 GCA_036166175.1 Verrucomicrobiota bacterium
CTTCGGATTTCGTCCAAACTTTCTGAGCCCGGTCTAAATACACCACGGTTTTTAGATTCTCTGGGGATCTAAGGGATTCATCAAGCAAACGAGTGGCCGTTTGGCCCTGTAGAGGGGCGAAGCGAAGATGTCGCTTGCTGTCGATCTGCATAATCTGCCTGACAGCTGTGTCGCAAAAGCCGCATTCTCCATCAAAAAATACGATGTCCCCATCCTCGCTCATTGCCTTTTGCTCCTCATCCCTTAAGCCGCCCCATAAGGGCCAAATCTTAGTGGCAATTTTGTTTCGTCCCGTTTCTTCTGCACTTGCTTTTTGAAATGCGGCTGGCTTCACTATCCAACTTCATTTTTTCAAGAATCTTACCTAGCAACTAAAAAAGCGTCAATCGATGGAACAGATTTTTCTAATATTCGCTCAAGCAGCCCCTGGTGGAGGGGGATCCGGCCTGGGAGGCTTTCTTCCAATTCTGATCATGTTTGCCGCCATGTACTTTCTCCTGATCGCTCCGCAGCGGAAGAAGCAGAAACAGCACCAGAAAATGGTATCCGAGCTGGCGTCCGGAGCGGATGTGGTCACATCAGGCGGCATTTACGGGACAATCACCAACGTGAAAGACGATCGATTCGTTCTCAGAATAGCTGAAGGCACGAAAATCGAGATCACCAAGAATTCCATCGCCAGCGTCATTTCCAGCGACGACACCCTCTCTTCTTGACCCAAGACAGGGTTAGAAAGATCGCGAATGATAGCTTTCTCAGGTCCCTGAATTCTATTAATTAGTCGCAACTTCGCAAACGAACCCAATTTCGAACCATGTCTGGAAAGCACATCTGGAAATTCGTGGCGACCATCGTCATCGCCGCCTTTTCCATTTCCTATCTCATACCGTGGCAGGATCAGGACTTTAGCGAATACCTGAGAGAAGCCTCTGAAAGCGCGGAATTCCAGCAATTGCTGGATCGAGCGATCGCCAAGACCAAGACCGATGATCAGGTGGTTAGTGTTTACATGGCTCTGAAAGCGATTTCTAGCGATGAGAAGATCGACCTGTCGGAGTACTTCCCTCAAATCGCTTTGGAGCGGTCGTTGCGAAATCTAGAAAAGCGAAACAGCATTCTTCTCAACGCATTGCTGGATGATTCCAAGGCGGACCTCCGCCCCGGACTAGATATTGCAGGTGGTGTCGCCATGACACTTCAGGTAGATCCCGCGGCCCTGGAAGGATCCGATAGTTACGAACGGCAAGAGAAGCTTTCCAAGGCCATCGAGATTATGGAGAGCCGGGTGAATCTGTACGGCGTTTCCGAACCCATTGTTCGGCTGGTCGGCGAGGACCGAATCGAAGTACAGCTTGCGGGAATCAGCGTTAAGGACAATCCCGACATTTTGGAGGACATCAAACGTCCGGCTCGTTTGGATTTCCGCGAAGTTCACATGACAGCCAGACCGGGCATCGATCCAGAGCCCTTTGGATATGAGGTGATGGCCCTTTCTCGCGAGGCCGGCGATCAATCCTTTGAGGAGGAGCTCTATATCAGTCGTTATCCTGCGTTAACGGGTAAGTACGTGGACGATGCCAATCCTATGCAAAACTCGGTTGGCGGCTTCGAGATCTCTCTGAATTTTGACAACGAAGGGGCTGGTCGATTTGCGGACATCACCGAAAAACTGGCTGGTCAGGGACGATTGGCTATCGTTCTCGATGGGGTTCTCTATTCGGCCCCGTCGGTTAATGAACCGATCCGAGGAGGACGTGCATCCATCTCCGGAAGCTTTTCTCAACGAGAAGCCATTGAACTGGCCAACGTTCTCAATAACCCGCTAGAATTTTCACTCGAGGTAGCTGAACTCTACGAAGTAGGTCCGACGCTAGCTAAAGATTCCATCGATTCTGGAGTGCGAGCGGCAAAATGGGGCGTGTCTCTGGTGGCCATTTTCATGACCGCCTTTTATATGATTGGCGGCGTAATCGCGCTTATAACGGTCGTCCTCAATTTAGCCATCGTAATCGGCGCTTTGGCGAGCGTCGGAGCCACCTTGACATTGCCCGGCATAGCCGGGGTGATTCTGACCATCGGAATGGCAGTCGATGCCAATATCTTGATTTTCGAGCGTATCCGTGAAGAGCTTAAACTGGGGAAATCGCTAAAGGCTTCTTTGCTTGGCGGGTTCGACAAAGTGTTTTCAACGATTTTCGACGCGAATGTGACGACATTCCTGGTGTCCATGGTGATGATCTTCTTTGGCACAGGTCCCGTTCAAGGTTTCGGACTAACCTTGGCCATCGGTGTCGTCACCACCATGTTCAGCGCCTTGGTCGTCAACAGGCTGCTGCTCGAACTTCTGATCGATACGGATATCATGAAGAAGTTTCGGATGCTAACGATCGTCAATAACCCCAAGGTGCCGTTCCTTAACTTCCGACTACCCGCATTTGCCGCTTCATGGACACTGGTGCTGATCGGCCTGATCGCCTTTTACGTAAAATCGGACAGCATCTTCGGAATCGATTTCACGGGGGGTGACGAAGTCTCGCTCACTTTCGATCAACGTATCGAACAATCGGATATAACTAATCTTGTGACCGACCAAGAACTGGGCGAAGTAAATCCACAATATGTGACCCCGCTAGGTGGAGGGCAAGAAGTGCTGAAGCTACAAACGCCTTTCGAAGAGAGCGCCAAAGTGGTCGAGGCTTTGCAACAGGCCTTTCCAGCGGCAAACCTAGAAGCGATTGGCACTAATGTAATTGGCCCTTCCGTAGGAGATGAGATCCAGAAGAACGCGATTTACGCTATTGCGCTATCTCTCGGGCTGATTCTCCTCTATATCGCCGTCCGTTTTGAGATCGGTTACGGAATCGGAGCGATTGTGGCCACAATTCATGACATCTTACTGACGATTGGCGTTTTCGTGCTTGTTCCCGGACACCAATTCACGGCTCCCATGATCGCCGCTATCCTGCTTATAGTAGGGTATTCGCTAAACGACACCATCGTTGTTTTCGACCGTATTCGCGAGGAGCTTCAACTCAAACCAACCTCTAAGTTGAGAGATATCGTCAACTTCGCTCTGAACGCCGTACTCTCGCGTTCGTTGCTAACCAGTTTTACCACATTGCTGGCGGCGGTTTCCCTCTACGTTTTCGGCACGGGTATCATTAGCGACATCGCCTTCACGTTCACCATCGGCATCATGACAGGTACGTTCTCGTCTATATTCATCGCGAGCCCGATATTCTATTGGTGGCATAAGGGCGATCGCAGAAGTGTCGAAAAGAGCCACGACGTCGCGCCCGAGTACGAGTGGCAAGCTGGCGCCAAAGAGGCTAAGGAGGGGAGCTGATCTCTGCCTTGGCTGTTTGGGAATACAATCCGCAACCAGCGAAGAGGGTAGGTGCCCTACGCAAGCAACTGCAGATAAGCCAGGTAACCGCTGAACTGGTAGCCCGGGCGGGTTTCGAGTGCCCGGATTCAGCGAGGGAATTTCTTCATCCACGCCTAAGCCGGATCTCTTGCCCCTTCGAAATTGCCAACCTACAAGAGGCGGCAGAGCGAATATGCCAGGCCCTTGATCACGGCCAACGCATAGTGATCTGCGGAGACTACGATGTTGATGGTGTAACCAGTACAGCCCTACTAGTCGATTTTCTCCAGCAATTCGGGAACTATCCGAAATTCATTGTCCCTCTTCGTCTAGAGGAAGGCTACGGACTTACGCAACGCACCGCGGAAAGGGCGATGGATTGCGGGGAAAGGGCTGACCTATTTATAGCTTTGGATTGCGGCACTAACTCGGTTGACGAAGCAGAGTATATTCGCTCTCAAGACTGCGATTTAATCATCGTCGATCACCATCAGTCTAAGCAAAAACTTCCTGAAGGGGTTTTGCTGGTGAATCCGCATGTAGAAGGCGATGGCGACGATACCGACTTCTGCACCGTCGCTTTGGTATTCAAGCTCGCTCACGGAATCACGAAACTGAAGCGGGAACGCCAAGAGGCTGAAGCCTTTAATATCACGCTTCGCGATTATCTCGATTTCGTATCCATGGGAACCATTGCCGACCTGGTTCCCTTGACCAGAGAAAATCGGATTTTCACGCGTATCGGCTTGAAAGCCCTTTCCAGCTCCAAACGCAAAGGCCTGGGCAGCTTGATGCGCGTATCCGGCATGAACCCCCAACATGGAGTCAAACCCGTGGACGTATCCTTCAAACTGGGACCACGGATCAACGCCAGCGGCAGACTCGCGGATGCCTCTCTCGCCGTGGAATTGCTGCTGAGCGACGATTCAGCTTTCTGCATGGAGACCTCTTTGAAACTCGACTCGTTCAATCGGGAACGCCAGGAAATCGAGCGGTCCATCGTTGAGCAGGCGAAGCAGCAAGTGGAGGAGACTCAATCGGAGAGTAGCGGCCTAGTCGTCTTCGGAGAGGATTGGCATCCGGGCGTGGTAGGCATTGTAGCCAGTCGGCTTTCCCGAGACTACGACCGTCCTTGCATTGTTTTGGGAAAAGAGGGGGATCTCGCCAAAGGATCCGGCAGGAGCGTCGAGGGCATCAATTTGGTTCAAGCTCTGAGCGGATTTTCAGAAAAGCTGGAAAGCTGGGGAGGCCACCCAATGGCCGTGGGAATCAATATTCGCATCGAGTTCATAGAGGAGCTCCAGTCCTACTTTCACGAAGCCATAGTAGCTGCCAACTCCAATCCCACCTACGAAAAGACGCTCGAAGTAGCCACTTACCTGAAACTCGAGGAGATCACTCCCCAGTTCATGGATGAGTTCTCATTCTTGCAGCCATTTGGGCAAGAGAATCCAGAGCCGATTTTCGCCACTCGGAATATCCGTTTTAGACAGCGCCCGAAAGTCTTCAAAGAAGCCCATTTTCGATTCTCTTTGAACGACAAATATGGACGCTCTCTTCAAGGAGTGGCGTGGAACTTGGCTAGACGTATGCCCAAGTTGGATACCTCTGTCGACATTGCCTATCGGCTAGCCTGGAATTCCTTCGGTAGACAAAAAGCGCTGCAGCTGGAACTGGTCGACTGGAAGCGTTCCCAACTAGTATAACGGCGTATCGTATGCTCAAATTTAGATCGAAACTAGCCAGTTTTCGCTTGAATCGGCTGCCGACTATTCCGCTTCTGCTAGTTTCGGTATCCTGCCAGCCCAATTCCCAGCCGCCAATGGATGCCTTCAGGTCATTTGAACAGGCCTGGAAATCCGGCGATACGGCATCCCTCGATTCTCTGGTGGATGCGGACACCCATGAGTACTTCAAGGCCCTACAGCCATGGATCATCGTAGGAAATGAGGAATCACTGGCATCGCTTAACCCCTTTGACCGGTACCTCGTTTTCCTGATTCGAATGCATCTGGACTCTTTGGGCGATTCGGATTGGGAAAGCTGGCTAGACCGGCTGCAATCAGGGGATTCGGTCACTGCTCTCGGTGATTACCTATTGGGCTTGCTCGAAGAGGCTTTTTTTCGGACCTCCCTTGGGAAAGTGGACAGCTACGCAGGAGTAACGGCGGGACCTCTCTACCGAATAGGGACTGACACAGGGCTGAGGGTGCGTTTCAAGAAAGAAGAGACCTGGAGAGTGGACCTCAAAAGCTTCCTTCAGGATCAATTTCAACGGGAATTGAAGCCGTATCTATCCGATCGTTACAAGAACCGAGATCGCGTCTGGGAAATGTTGAAAGAGAAATACGGGGAACGGATGAGTTTCGAACTAAGAAGATCGAGAGTTGCCAGAACAAACACAGACACTACAAATTGAATCACCATGAGCAATGAAGAAGCAATTCGCATTGGAGTGATTGGGGCGGGAACCAACACTAAACTTAAGCACATTCCCGGTTTCCAATCTATCGATGGCGTTACCGTCGACGTTATCTGTAATCGTAGCGAAGCCTCATCCCGAAAAGCGGCGGACGAATTCGGGGTAGGGCGAATCGCCAACAACTGGCAGGAAGTCATTGAGGACGAATCTATCGACGCTATATGCATCGGTACCTGGCCCTATTTACACGGTACTATCACGATTGCGGCTCTCAATGCTGGGAAGCATGTCCTCACGGAAGCTAGGATGGCAATGAACGCCCGGGAAGGAGCTGAAATGCTGGCTGCCTCCCAAGCTCATCCGAATCTTATCGCCCAAATCGTGCCATCGCCATTCACCTTAAAATGGGACGCCACCATAATCGACATACTAAATTCCGGCGAGCTGGGCAGATTATTGGAAATCAGCGTCATCAAAACACTGCCCATGAACGCCAATCCTGGCGATCCCATGAACTGGCGTCAAAATATTGAATACAGCGGCAACAATACGCTTATGTTGGGCATTTATTACGAAGTAGTCCAGCGTTGGCTGAAGCGGGAACCTCAGCGCGTGTGGGCCCATGGCAGCATTTTCAGCCCTCAACGAAGCAATCCCGAGACCCATACTTCACAGGAGGTTCGTATTCCAGAGACGATCACCTATATGGCGGACTACGAAGACGGTCTGCAGCTCACCGGATTGATGAGCGGAGTTGAACGTGGCACCGGTCGCGATTCCTATGCGATTTGCGGAGACCAAGGAACCCTTCGTTTAGACCTGACTTCAGGGCAGCTCCTCAAAACTTTGAATGGCGAGCCAGAAACCGTGGTCGAGCCGGCCGCGGACAAGGTCGCTGATTGGAATGTGGAGGTCGACTTCACTCGGTCGATTCGAGAAAAAGCTCCGGTAACGCTCACCAGCTTCGAAGACGGTTTGAACTATATGCGTTTCACCGATGCGACCAGAACCTCCTTCGATTCCCGAGGTAAATGGGTAGAGCTGTCCTAGACCTCAACGAGCGGATTGAACTCTAGCTGCCCGGTTTGACCGGCGGGATCGACTTGAGGTGTTCGGGCAGCTTGTCTGGCTCGAAAGTAGGAAAACCCATTTGCAGCAAGGATATCAATGGACAATTGAAGTGGGCTTTACCTTGGCTTCGATCCACTAAAACTGCCACGCCTGCCACCTCGCCATCGTTGGCCACTACGATGTCGATCGCTTCTTGGGCCCGGCCACCACGGGTTATAACGTCCTCTACGATCAAAATGCGTTCATTTGGGGCTATCTTGAATCCCCGTCGCAATACGAGCTTATCGTCTTCTTTTTCGACAAAAATATAGCGAGCATCGAATTGCCTCGCCACCTCCTGGCCAACGACGAGCCCTCCCATGGCAGGAGCGAGAACGGTCTCGAACTCCAGTTCCGCAATTTTAGGTTTCATGAGTTCTATCAGCCGAGTGACCTCCGCCATACGCTGGCATGCTTGGGCGCATTGGAAGAAATATTCGCTCCGCAAGCCTGAACGAAGTATGAAATGCCCCTGCAACAACGCATTGGTGGAACGGAAAATCTCAAGAACCTCTTCTTTTGTTGAATCCATCGCATTACAAATTGGACAGGCCTTGAAAAGAAGCCAGGAAATAGTTGCGGGCAAAGCGATCCAACTGCCATGCTATGGCATAAGGGCAGGGCCCTGGCCGCAACAAGGGAACTCAGCTGCTGTCTCAGTTTCTAACGAAGAAAATCGATTGTATAAATGTGGAATCTCCAAATCGGGATTTCCAGGCAAAAAACAAGTGGAACAAGACACTACAAACTTTTCAGCTGGAGGACTTTGGGGAGCTCTCTGGGTATTTTACGCGTTTATGTACGGACGCTACTTCGGCCACGTTGCCGCCCGTATCGAGCCGGAGGCTGATCTTACCGGCTTGCCCGGTTCGCCTAAACGGCTGCGAGTGAAACAGGCTTGGTCTTACCGGTTTTCCGCATTCATGCTCATGCCAACAATACTGGAAACGATTCGTAGCAGTTGGTTCACCGGCATTCTGATCACCTTGCTGCCCTGCGTGTTTGGCGTTTGGGTAATGCACGCGGTTTGGAGAGAAGTTCTGCGATCAAAAGTTACTCAAGCTCAGGCGGCAAAAAAGCACCGTTGAACGGCTTCACTTTTCGGGGCTCATCCCCGCGTAGTTTTTTCCTGAACACGACTGCCTGAATTTCGACAAATCCGTCAGACACATTCGAACGAAGTCGCATGCTATTCTCCTTGGAGAATTTCCTGAAAAGAAGATTCAGC
>JAYZHU010000049.1:0-10997 GCA_036166175.1 Verrucomicrobiota bacterium
TGGCCTCCCTTGGACCGGCCGGAACGCTCATGCATGGTCATGACCGGCAAATGGGGCATGGAGTAGGCGAGGTAGAGGAAAAACGGCTCCCGATCGCGGGCGCTGCGCTGGATGAAACTTACGGCTGCCTCCGTGTAGCGAACGGTCAGGTAGTGTTGATCATGGCCGACTGCCTCGATTTCCTTGGTATCCCGGTATAAATGCATGGGACGGTCGGTTTGCACCCAGGGCTTGATCATGTCGTTGGAATACGGGAGGCCGAAGAAATGGTCGAATCCGCGCCCAGTTGGCATTACATCGTCGTTTTGGTGCCCTAGGTGCCATTTGCCGACCGCCATAGTATTGTAACCAGCTGGTGCAAGTAGTTGAGGGATCAATACCTGGTCTAGCGGAAGGTGGTTTTCCGAGCTGGGGCCCGTGTTGCGAGGCATTCCGGCGTGAATGGGATAGCGCCCTGTCAGCAGGGCCGCGCGGGAGGGACTGCAAACCGGGGCCCCGCAATAGAAGGATGTGAGCCGCGCGCCCTCGGCGGCCATGCGATCGAGGTTTGGGGTGCGGGTCGTTGGATGCCCATAGCAACTCAGATCGCCATAGCCCATGTCGTCGGCGAAAAGAACGACGAAGTTTGGTTGATCGATTGAAGACGCATCCAAACGGATAAAGGACAGAATACAAAGAAAGGTAAGCAGGGAGAATCGTTTCATGGGAATTATCTGATACAAAAGAGGAATGAAGAACTGTGAAGATGGCGAAACAAAATCGCGGAGAGCGAGGGTTTAATGACGATGGATTAGGGTTGTCGGATCGGCGTTAGCATCATTTTGTGGAGCTGATTCGCAAAGAAGAATCCCTAAAAAGAGAACGATGATATCGCTTGATGTAACTTCCCCATTCGATGGTCCAGTTAATGGTCTGGCCAGGATCGGGAACGGAGTTTTCGGCGGTGCTGTTGGGCGGGTTGGGGGAGCGATTGATTCGAGGCTATTCGAAGAGCAGGCTGGCTTCTTCAGAATAAGAGGGACAGGGACTGCCTTAGCCGATAAGAGGACGTGATGAGCGCGCCTGAAAAGATACTGGTAACAGGAGCTGCGGGCCGGGTCGGGACGGCATTGCGCCCCATACTGCGGGAGCGCTACGGTCATACGGTGTTGATGGATATCAGCGAGATCGAAGACTGCCGTGCAGGGGAATCGTTTCGTAAAGGAGACATTGCCGATCTCGAATGCCTCAAGTCGGTTGCGGATGGATGCGATGGAATCGTCCATCTGGCGGGCCTAGTGGCTTCCCACTACACATTCGAGGAGAGCTTCGGCCCCAATTATGTGGGGACGCATAATATTTTTAGAGTGGCTGCGGAAATGGGGATCGAGAATGTCGTCTACGCCAGCAGCCATCATGCGGTGGGTTTCATAAAACGGGGCCAGGAAATCGATCATACGACTGCTCATCGGCCGGATACCGAGTATGGTTTGAGTAAAGCTTTCGGGGAATCAGCTGGAGCATATTTCGCCGACAAGTTCGGTCTAAATATACTGTCAATAAGAATTGGATACATTGGGCCGGAAGTTCCCAATGAACGGCGACTGCACACCTGGATAAGCGCTCGCGACTTGGCTCAACTAGTGGAGATCGGCTTGCGAAAAAAGGGAATGGGGCACCAGATCGTTTACGGGGTGTCCGCTTGCGATGAGCCTTTTTTTGATAACAGCAATGCCGAACGTCTGGGATACCTATCGCTGGACCACTCGCTCCATGCCATAACCGATCCTTCCGTGCTTGAACTGAAACCTGACCTGAACACCATCGAAGAGGGTGTCGTCGGCGGCGGGTTTGCCGCGTTTGATTTCGCGGGGGACTCAGACCGAATTCTCAAGCCTTCATGAAAGTAGCTATAACAGGAACCGGTTTCATGGGCTCCACGCATGCGGAAGCCTTAAAGAGATTGAGAGGCATCGAGGTCATCGGAATCCAGGGATCGACTCCGAAAAAGTCGCGGTTGGCTGCAGACCGATTGGAGCTTCGGAAAGCCTACGATAGCTGGGAAAGTCTGCTGGCGGATGGTGAGGTGGACGCGGTTCATATCACTACTCCCAACAGACTGCACTATCCGCAAACCGTTTCCGCTCTTGAAGCAGGTAAACACGTCATGTGCGAAAAGCCGCTGGCAATGACGAAGGAGGAATCGGGCGAATTGGTTCGCTTAGCGAAAGCTTCCGGTCGAGTTACCAGCGTAAATTACAATTTCCGATTCTATCCGATGAATTTGGAGGCTAAGGAACGAACGCGGTCTGGCGAGCTAGGGGATATACACACCATTTTCGGAAGCTATCAGCAAGATTGGCTCCTTTACGACACTGATTACAATTGGAGGGTGCTTGCCGATGAGCAAGGGGAGTTGCGCTCGGTGGCCGACATCGGAACGCACTGGATAGACTTGGCCCAGAACGTTGTGGGGCAAAAGGTGGTCTCGGTTTTCGCGAATTTGCGGACCTTGCACCCCGTTCGCAAACGGCCTCGAGGCGAAGTGGAGACCTTTTCGGGGAAGCAAGAACCGGTAGCCTCTGCCGAGCCTGTCGATATCACTACAGATGATTTTGGCTGTTTGCTCTTGAGGTTTGATGGTGGCGCGATTGGGACGATGTTCGTATCTCAGGTGACGCCCGGCCGGAAGAATTGCTTGAGCTACGAGATCGCTGGATCGCGTGGCGCTGTGGCCTTCAATAGTGAAATGCCGAACCAGCTCTGGCTCGGATACCGAGAGAAAGCCAACGGGATTCTATTGAAAGATCCCTCTTTGAGCGGAGGGTTGGCCCGGCGATTCACCGACTATCCCGGGGGCCATGCCGAGGGTTTCCAAGATTCCTTCAAAATGTGCTTCCGGGCCTTCTATGAGTATATCGAATCAGGGGAAACGGGATCGCCGGAATTCGCGACTTTCGAGGAAGGTCACCAGGAGATCGCCCTATGCGAGGCGGTGGCCCGGAGCGCTAGAACCGAGTCTTGGGTGGAGATTTAAGCGTGGAAATGGGTTCTGGATTTATTGTCATTCGTTCCAGCGGTAGCTTTAAGCGAAATAACCACACTCCCTGTGAACCCTCACCCTAAACTGGATCACGATTATGAAACTTGGATACGTTAGCGCCATTTTGGCCGATCAATCATTGGAATACGTACTCGATTTCGCGGTTGCGGAAGGATTCTCTTGCGTTGAGCTCATGTGCTGGCCGCTTGGCAAGGCGGAGCGTCGGTATGCGGGAGTCACCCACGTCGACGTAACCAGTCTAGACAATGCCATGGTTTCCGAAATCAATGGGATGGTTTCGGACCGAGGGCTTTCGATTAGCGGGCTAGGCTATTATCCTAATCCTCTTTGTCCGGATCACGACGAGGCCCAAGTCTACATCGATCATCTCGGTAAAGTGATTGAAGCCTCCGCTCGATTAGGTGTCAGCCAGGTGAATACCTTCGTTGGACGAGATCCGGCAAAATCGATAGATGGCAATTGGCCCCGTTTTCTCGAAGTCTGGAAGCCCCTGGTTAAACGGGCCGAAGAAGAGGGGGTCCGCATTGGCATCGAAAATTGCCCTATGTATTTCAGTTCCGACGAGTGGCCAAGCGGCAAGAACTTGGCCATCAGCCCGACGGTCTGGCGGCGCATGTTCAGCGATATCTCCAGTGAAGCGTTTGGATTGAATTACGATCCTTCGCACCTGCTTTGGCAGCGAATGGACTATCTCAAGCCTATCGAGGAGTTTTCTGAAAAGCTCTTCCATATCCATGCCAAGGACGCCCGGATCGATGGAGCGGCTTTGGACGATGTTGGCATTTTGGCAACGCCGTTGGAGTACCATACGCCAAAGCTGCCGGGTTTGGGCGACATCGATTGGGGCGGCTTTTTCAGCGAGCTTGGGCAAGCTGGATACAACGGGCCTGTTTGTGTCGAGGTCGAAGATCGTCCGTACGAAAGAACTCTGGCCGGTCGTCAGGGCGCATTAAGGCAAAGCGCCCGTTTCCTTCGCAATTTCATAATGGAAGAACTCGTGGATTAGTTTTTCCTTAATCTAGTCTGATCAAGTCCTTTTGACGCAGGCGACCTTGCTTCATGGAGGATGCCGCGTCGGAATTAAGGTTGGGCGAATTGAAACCGTCATTGTGAATTCCCATGAACCTTCCATCCTGATGGTACGAAAATTGCTAGTCGCGTCGAGCGATGTTCAAAGGCTACAAAGCAGGCTCATTTTTCGACGAAATGTACGGTTTAGATCAGCCTGAGTGCCTGCAACACTACAAATTTCTCGAAAGCCGCTTTGAAAGGATGAGCGAAACTGAGCTCAACGAGAAACAGAGAACGCTTGAAAACGGCTTTTTGGAACAGGGGATTACATTCACTGTTTATGGGGACGATGAGGGTACTGAGCGGATTTTTCCTTTCGATCTGATTCCTCGCATCATACCAGGAGACGAATGGACGAAAATTGAGAGAGGCTTAACTCAGAGGATTGTAGCTCTGAATTTGTTTCTAAATGATGTCTATCACGATAGCCGAATAGTCAGCGACGGAGTTATCCCAGAAGAAATTGTCAAAGGAGCGGCCCACTATCGGCGAGAAATGGAATTCGTGGATGTGCCGCAAGACATTTACATTCATGTTTGCGGGACCGATCTGATTCGTGATGGAAGCGGCAACTACCTGGTTTTGGAAGATAATGGCAGATGTCCATCAGGCGTTTCTTATCTTCTTGAGAACCGGGAGGCGATGAAGCGAGCGTTCCCTTCAATGTATCGGGAATATGGGGTTCGTCCAGTGAATCAGTACCCAGAACTATTATACAAAACGCTACAGCACTTAAGCCCGCGATTGGGTCAGCAACCAGTATGCGTTTTGCTGACACCAGGCGTGTACAATAGCGCTTACTTCGAGCATTCATTCTTGGCCCGGAAAATGGGGATCGGAATCGTTGAAGGTCGAGATTTGGTCGCGTTGGATGGCTACATATACATGAGAACGACGAAAGGGCTGGTGCAAGTTGACGTAATCTACCGGCGTCTGGATGACGACTTTCTCGATCCGGTCGCGTTTAGGGAGGATTCAGTCCTGGGTGTGCCGGGATTGATGGATGCCTATTTGAGCGGAAATGTCGCCCTAGCTAACGCGGTTGGGGCTGGCGTTGCGGACGACAAGGTAACGTATGCGTATGTCCCTGAGATGATAAAATACTATCTCGATCAGGATCCTATTTTGGAAAGCGTTCCCACTTATCTTGCCTGGAGGGAAAAGGATCGATCTCATATCTTGAACAACTTGAAATCTCTAGTGGTTAAGTCAGCGAATGAATCCGGTGGATACGGTATGCTGATGGGGCCAACTTCGACTGCTAAGGAACGGAGAGATTTCAAGTCTATGATTGAAAGTGAGCCTCGAAACTTCATAGCTCAGCCAGTAGTATCTTTGTCGAGGCAGCCAACGATTTGCGGAAAGTATTCGGTTGAGGGCCGCCATGTCGATTTGAGGCCATTCGTCTTGTACGGAAAAGACATTGAGATAATTCCTGGTGGACTAACTCGGGTTGCTCTGAAGAAGGGATCGCTTGTGGTTAATTCTTCTCAAGGTGGAGGTAGCAAAGACACATGGGTATTGTACAAGTAAGGGAATGGTTGGGAGCTTCGGATGCTGTCTAGAGATGCCAACAGTCTTTATTGGTTGAGTCGTTACATCGAAAGGGCTGAGAACTTGGCCCGATTGGTAGATGTAAAACGATACGATGCTCTTGATTCAGGTAGGTCTTCCGCAGAATCAGATGACTTGGCTTGGGATACACTCATGAGAGTAACGTGTACAGACGAGTACTGTGAGTCGTTCAAAACGGGAGACCAAAAGGAGGATGTAGGGAGCTTTGTCACTTTGTCTGAAAGCAATCCAGACTCGATTCGCCAGTGCATTTCCAATGCCCGCGAGAACGGACGCATGGTGAGGGACCAGATCTCAGAAGAGATTTGGTTAGAATTAAATCGGCTGCACCTCTTCTTGCGATCGCGCGAGGCTCGGAATCTTTGGACCCGAAGGCCCGATGCGTTTTGCAAAGAGGTTGTCGACTTTTGTCTGTTGTTTAATGGCCTTATCGACTCCACGATTTTGCACAACGAAGGGTGGCGATTCGTTCAGATAGGGAAGTATTTGGAGCGGGCCGACAAGACGACCAGAGTTCTCGATATGCTCGCGCTGGTAGAGCATACTGACCGTTTGCAAATCGCATCCGCCCTCCGCTCTTGCTCGGGCTTCTCGGCTTTCAGGTATGAATTCAAGGGTGACTTTAATATGGAGAACGCGGTTGATTTCCTCCTTTTTTCCCAATCGTTTCCGAGATCGGTTCGCTATTGTTTACGCCAATTGGATCGCCAATTGCATGGGATATCCGGCACTCCTGAAGATGGATTTTCGAATGAGGCTGAGAGGTTGACGGGCAGCCTGCTGGCTAGAATGAACTACTCCAGTGTTGAAAGCGTTTGGGCTCAAGGCCTCAGGGATTACGTAGATTCGTTGCAAACCCAATTTAACAAGATTGGACAGGAGATATTCGAGATCTACGTGCTGCTTCCTCAAGAGTTTCGCGGCGTTGTGAAAGAGGATGCTTGGCAGGTCCAGTGGCAGCAGCAACAGTAGACCGAAATGTTGCTGCGGCTCCATCATCGAACAGAATATCGCTATTCCGAAGCTGCGACCAGCAATTCGAATGAATTGCGGATGACGCCAATAACGACACGATGGCAGAAGCTAGAGGTGAATATCATAAGCGTGCTGCCGGCGACTCGACTATCTAGCTACGAAGATTTGAACCAAAACATAGTGTCGTATTTTGAGATCTCCGAGCCACATAGCAGGCTGGTCGTCGATAGTCGGGCTAGTGTGAACACGAGCTGTAAAGTAGACTTTGATAATCTGCCTTATGGCTACTCGCATAGCGACTTGCCTCAATGTTTGGCTCTGGAAGATTGCTATCCGTTTCTTCAGGATAGTAGCTACATAGGCCTAACACCTGAAGCTTGGCGATTGGCGTTGGATATAAAGGGGGATTCCGAAGATGTGTTTCAGACGAGTTATGGTATTATGGATTACATTTATTCGGAATACCAATACGATACGGTCGCTACGAATGTCATGACTCACGCTACCGAAATTTTGGAGAACAAGAGGGGCGTGTGCCAGGACTTCGCGCATGCGATGGTAGCTCTGTGCCGTAGTTTGCGTATTCCGGCGCGATATGTTAGTGGCTATTTCTTCGATGCAACTCGCGACCGAAGCCTCAGGGGTTCTGAAGCTTCACACGCCTGGGCGGAAGTCTACATTGAACCATTAGGGTGGGTCGGCTTAGACCCCACTAATCGGAAGGTTGTTGACGATACATATATTATACTCGCTCGAGGCCGCGACTATCGAGATGTGGCGCCGGTGATCGGAAGCTTCATGGGAAGCGGGAGGAGTGCGATGCAGGTGACTGTGTCGGTGGAGAGAGATCAGTGAAACAGGGGTGGACCACTTGCAGCCAATGCTTTTGGCTTGGGCAATGTTGCGATACCCGATGATAAGCCTGTTTTTTGTCATCGCGATCTTCGCTCATTGCTCAGCGTCGTCTGGCAAGGCTCCTAGCTCGCATCGCTCCCCGCAAGGGGAGCGCGGATTGGAACATGATCGCACAATCACGAGACGCCCGCTTTTGGCGTTGTTGAGGTTTTTGAGCAGCCGACTGACAGAAAGGAAATAAGCAGGGCGGCGTACAAAAATCTCATGCGATTAAAGCAGGTAAAACAGTGAGCATAGTAGGACAAATTCTAAAACTAAGAATATCTAAAATGGGCCGAAAATTACATAAAATGAGCCAAAATTGACGCATTTTGACTGTTTTTGAGCTAAAATGGCCTGTTTTTGGTTAAAAATTGAAATGGGCACTACAAAGATGCTGGCGGACGATTAGCTCAAAGGTTTTGACGCCAGTTTAGTAGTAGGCTCTGGCCAGAGGAGCCTTGTCTTTTGACCATTCACTAAAAGCCAACGTGAAAGGATGCCAACTGAAGCCGGGTTGATTTTTTAACTCATCCACATCTTCCCAAAAGTCGGCATGAGGAACTGTTAGCCCACCGAGCCATTGCCAAAAATCTTTACGATTTGCAGCTCTAGACTTCCACATCTCATAGGGATGATAATCCATTAAACCTAACTTCCACTGAAACCGGATGTCTCCGAGATTAATGATGTTAGCTCGTTCATAAAGGGCAATTTGTTCCCATTCTTCCTTGCTTACTGAATCAAAATTATGATCACGAAAAACTCTGCCGAGCAGTTCTGAGAACTCATCATCGCGAGCATTTGCAAGCGATGCCTGGTACAAATTCACGTTCCGTTGTTGCCTTGCTTGCGAGGTGGCTACTTCTGAGTTTTGCCTTAGCTCAAAGATAAGGAATACAAGGCCAGCTAAAACGGCGACGTTACTAAGTACTGTAGTGAGAATTTGGACTGTGTTAGATTTCATAATGCCCCCCGCACTAAAGGAGGCACCTGCCTAGCACAAATTTTTTGGGCATAAACCGTGGCTTTATTTCAACACTATCGAAGACCTAAATCTCGTACGGGCTTTTGTTATTTTTAGACCACTCAATAAATTTAGTTCGGATTGGGCTTCCTTGAAAGCCCTCTTCTTTCGATCTATTAGCTACATCTTTCGTGAAATTACCTGGGAGAGGGATTTTCAACCATTCCCACAAGGGAAGTCGATTCGCAGCACTATTGATGGCTAATAGGTAGACTTCTTCGTCGATTAAGCCCTTGCTATACTGAAACCAGATATCTCGCTGACGTGTTCTTACAATAATCTCGTGACGAGCTATTTGGTCCCATTCGTCCTTTGTTACAGAGTCGAAATCAAAGTGCGTATAAATGCGGGCCATTAATTTAGAAATTTCTTGGTTGGTTACATAAGCAATGTTTTGATCAACTAACATGGCCGCTCTCTCCTGTGTCATTTGAGAGAGTGCGATTGCCGAGTTTTGTCTAAGTTCAATAACAAGGAATACGACGCCAGCGAGGACGGCAGTGTTGCTAATTACTGTAGTGAGAATTTGGACTGTACTGGATTTCATATAGCGGCCCGGGATAAGAATTAACCACTAAAATAGCAATCCCACACTCTAATTGTTATTCCAGTTTTCCTTCCGCTCTTGTAATAACCCATTACTGAATAAATCTCGGCACTCCTAATCCCAGCATAGGACTTTCATTTGATTTAGCCCATTCTTTAAAGATCGTTGAGGATTGAGAAGGCTCGTATCCCGGTGCATCCATGAAAGCATCGACAGCAGCGGTAAAATCCGGGTTTACTGATACTATCTTTAGCCACTTCCACATTGGCATTTTACCTGCGGCCATTGCCATACTAAAACGGTATACGCTCTCGTCAATTAGTCCTTCTTGGTACTGAAAAAAGACGTCTTCAATCCTCGTCATTCTGGCTAATTCCAAGTTATAAACCTGGTGCCATTCGTCCGGAGAGATTGAATCAAATTCGGCGTTCCGCAATCCGCTACCTATCAATCTTGAGAACGCTTGATCTTGAGCGTAAGAAGAATACTCAGCAATCCCACTCAAGGATCTCTCTTGCCTAATCTGAGAAAGAGCGATGGCAGAATTTTGTTTAATTTCAAAGATCAGGAAGACCAGTCCGACAAGGACCCCGATGTTGGCAGTGGCTGTGCTTAATGTGATGAAGGTATTTGTTTTCATAATGCGGCACTAAATAAGAATAAGCCGCATCAAGAGGAAGAGCTAAGTTGCTCCGATACCCTTGCCTTTTTTTGCAAGGAACCCTGATAGTACGATCAGGGGCATTTTGCTTTGCTTTGCCACTTACAATCGCTAACTCCGTTATAGTGGGAGTATTCGCAAATTCTATCAAACTCAGCCTCGTTTGCATTTTCATTCCCGTCTATGTACAGGCTGTATCAGTTGCAGATTTCGATGTCACGTCAGTGGGCGACCCGAGTTCTTATTTTTATAGGTCCGCCCAAGGCACAAGCAATGGCGTCGGGTGGTACATAAGTAATACAGGAGCTTCTGGATTCCAGACGGCGGCATATCGTACAACGACCGACGGTTCCTTCACGGGGTTTGGCGGCTCTACTGACCGGCTGCACACTTTCGGAGGAACATTCACCATCAATTTCAACGCCCTCATTACGAGCATCAGATTTTATATGCTCAACGACAATGAGGGTGGAGCAAGTCTAGACTTCGGAATCACTCCAACCGCTTCATTCGGGGGCGTAACCATCAATGGTACAAGAGTTACAAGTGGCAGTTCAGTAGGATGGGTTGAATTCTCTGGTATCTCGACAAACTCCCTAACTACCACTCCGTCAATGGCTGATGGAACCGATGCAGCTTGGGTTGTGCAAGATGTATCAGACTCAGGCTCCACAGCAGCTCTTCTTGGAGTGAGTGTTGCGGCTCTTGCCTTTGCTAGGCGGAGGCTGGGTGAAAGTTCCGTCTTTTAGATTGTTGAGGCGATCGCCCCTTTCTGTTTTGCAACTTACCCTAATAGTACGATCAGGGCGCGTTTTGCTTTACCTGGCGCGAGACATGCATTCGGCTATCACGATGCGAACTTCCGCGTATCTGCTCAAAATTAGGCTCTTCGCAGTAACGATGGGCTTGCTAATCTCAGCTTCCTTGACCGAAGCCGCACTGATAGACAACGGGGGTTTCACTACCGATACCGTAACAGGTCTTGATTGGCTCGATATGTATCACACGGATGGAAATTCCTACAACCAGACCTTGAACGCGATTTCTGGTGGGGGCAGCCTCGATGGATGGCGCTTCGCTACTTCGGCGGAATTTGACGGATTGATTAATGCTGCAGTCGGAAGTTCCTACACGCAAGTGGGATTCGACGCAGCGATCTTGAGCCAGATGACAACGCTGGTAAACTATTTAGGTTCAACTTATG
>JAYZHU010000050.1:0-8049 GCA_036166175.1 Verrucomicrobiota bacterium
CGGCGATTAAAAGGAGCGAGGTCGCGCATAGAGCCAACAAAAAGAAAATCGAGTCGCGGAGTGAGGGCATTCAACCATGAGAATAAATTCTTTGCGCGAGACCAAGCGAAAATTGGTGAACGAAAAAGCTGTAGAGGAATCGCAACTTAGTTGTAGGAGCAGCTTCATGCTGCGATAATCGCTTGAAACTAATCGCGGCATAAAGCCGCTCCCACTGAAAAAAAATCGTTTCTGACCCTCAGTTTGAAGTATGCCTCATCCTATTGGTCCTGCATCCCCGCAGGACGGTGACGTGTTTCCCCATGAATCAATGAAGCAGCACAGGCTTCTAGGCTGTGTCTCTAACAAGCTAGAAGCCTGTTCTACCCTAACGTAGCTCTACGAATCACTCGAAACCATGCCTGACTTTCGACTCAGACGGATCCTAGCGAATGAATTCGAAATGATTGAAGTAGCACAGGTTTCCAGTTATAATAGGAATAGCTCATGAGCGATGACTGGCCTGTGTCTCTAAACAGGCAGGATGCCTGTTCTACTCTTTGAGAGTTTATTTTGCTACCGCCTCAACAGCCAATCCCGGCATAAGTCTTTCCATCCAGATACTGGATACGCTGAAGGACGCAAGCCATAGCCATGGCCACCGGTCGGGAAAGTATGCAATTCCACTTCTATACCCCTTTTAAGCAGCTCGCTGTTATAGGCAATCGCGCTGGGGAAATACTTGGTATCGTCTTGGGTCTGGACGATGAAAGCGGGAGGAGGTTCTTCATCCACTGAAAAGCCGCCTGCCGTCTCGAAATCCGGCGTACCGATGTAAGCTGGATACACCAGAGCGGTAAAGTCCGGGCGGCAAGAAACGTCGTCCACTCCATCGACACTTGGATATTTCCGTTCCCTCCAATGATTGCTCAAGGTGGCGGAAAGATGCCCGCCTGCTGAGAAGCCAAGAACGCCGATCCGTTCCGGGTCCAAGTTCCACTCGTCGGCTTTGCTCCGCAAGAGACCTAAAGCCCGCTGGGCATCCTGCAAAGCCCCTTCCCGATTCTTGGGTACCCGGTATTTGAGTACGGCAGCGGAAACGCCTATAGAATTAAGCCACTCAGCCACTTCCTCCCCTTCTAAGTCCCAAGCGAGAATATTATAGGCGCCCCCAGGGCAAACGAGGACCGTTGTACGCGGGCGACGACCCTTGGCCGGATACCATTTAATGCTGGGCTCCGCTACGTTGGTCACTCGATTCACTGTTCCCGGACCATTCCTGGGTCCGACTTCACTTTTTTCGACCAAGGCGCGGTCATGCGGTGCAGGAACGCCTTTCGGCCAAAGAGCGATTACCTCTTTCGGCGTTTCTTCCTCCTCATCCCCGAAATGCCGCTCCAAAACAGGGTTCAATCCCGCTGCCCACAATTGATAGCCCGTTTTGTTGGGGTGTAGCAGGTCTGGCATTACATTCTTGGGCAAGGTTCCATCGTTCTCTACGAAAAGATAATTGATATCGAGGAATTCCACGCCCTTCAGTTTCGCCACCCCGGGCAGCATCTCGTTGATCTCTTCGTTTACTTTGCGCATGCGGTCATCAGCCGTTGCCCCGCGGGGAAAAATCGCGTGGAGAATGATTTTAGTTTCGGGCAAACGTTCTTGGATCTCCTCGATAATCGCCTCGATCCCTTTGGCCGTTTCAGTTGGAGGATGCCCCTCGCCATGGCCCGTGTTATTGGTTCCGATCATAATAACCGTCACTTTTGGGGATAAGTTCTCCAAGGCTCCGTGACCGATGCGCCAAAGGACGTGTTCCGTTCGATCCCCGCTGAAACCCAAGTTGAAGGCTCCGAACTTGGTGAAATTTTCCGCCCATAGTCCCTCGTCCCAGCCATGAGTGATCGAATCGCCAATGAAAAGCAGTTCTACGTCCTCGCCTCGCGCCTTGGCCTCCGCCAGCTTTTCCTTATGCCGCGGCATCCACCAACTGGCCGCCCATTCCGCGTTCTGCTGGACGGGCGTCGTCGCCGCGATTTCCCCCGCCTTCGAAAGGGGCGACCATAGGGAAAGAACTAATCCGATTAGTATTCGATGCTTGCACGTTTTCATTTCAAAGAAAACTGCCCGAGCTTGTACCATGATTTTCAAATTGAGAAAAGACGGATTCGAAGATATTCTTTCCACCAAAAGTAGGTACTTCAATTCAACCCGCTTTCACCCCAAGAAACAGCGCCGCCTGCCAAAGCTATATGAGAACTCAGTTTTTTACCCCGCTGGTAATCGCTTGCCTTTGAATTGGGCAGCGGTTTTTCCAGATCCGGGTAAGGTCCTCCACCCTTCTTTACTTCCATTCCCCCTTTTCGCGACAGCGCGCTGGGTTTTGAAAATAGCGGCTCCAAGTGAAACTCGAAGGGCTAACCCTTTTCGTATAACACGCTTGCCTAGCTAGCACCCAAACCTCAACGTTGCCGCTATCAAGCAATTATCACCAATATGAAACGTCGCCATTTTCTTAGAACCGCCCTCGCCTCTTCACTTGCTAGCTCTACCGCCTTCCAAGCCATGGCCCTCGGAAAAAACAACCGCAACCGCAAGGACATCGGCCTCCAGCTCTACACGCTGCGAAACCAAATCAAGGAGGACACAGTAGGTACCTTGAAAGCCGTTGCCGATGCGGGATACAAGCAAGTCGAGCCCTATGGATTTCCAAACGCAGGAGAGATGATCCAGGCAGCCAAAGACTTCGGGCTAGCCGTCAACTCCAGCCACTTTGCTTGGGAATCCGTGACCGATCCCGGCAAGGAAGGTACGATCCCCTTCGATAAAATCCTGGATGAGGCTAAGGACGCCGGGCTCTCCCACTTGGTCGTACCCTACGTTCATGAAGGGAACCGCAAAACGCTCAATGACTATAAACGATTGGCGGAGAACTGCAACAGAGCCGCCGTTAAAGCCAAGAGCGCCGGCATCCAGCTCGCCTACCACAATCACGCTTTCGAGTTTCAGCCCGTCCAAGGCAAGCAATCGGGCTACAAGGTTCTGATGAGCGAGTTTTCCGAAGACATGAAGTTCGAGGTCGACGTATTTTGGGTTGCTGTCGCCGCCGAAGATCCAGTCAAACTCATTCGCAAGCTCAAGGGCCGCGTCTCGCAATTGCATCTGAAGGATTTAAAGAAAGGCCTGCAAACCCCTGAGTTCGGCAGAGTGCCTAATGACGCTTTCCAGGAGCTCGGTGACGGCGTTATTGATTGGGACCCCATCATTCGCGTAGCCCGAACCGCGGGAGTCGAGCACTGCCATGTTGAGCAAGATCAATCACCCGATCCCATCAAAAGCGTCAACCAGAGTATCCAACATCTGGCGACTCTGTAGAATAAAATAGTAGCACAGGCTTCCAGCCTGTGTCGAAGACAGGCAAGATGCCCGTGCTACTCTTTTTCATCTCTCAGCGGACTAGGGATCGTCGGGCCTGACTCGAATCACAAAACCTGCCGAGACCCCGATCAGCGGGGTAAGCGATCCTGGCCTCGCCAAAGTCGAGGATCCACACAACTCGCGTTGCGAGATGGCGATGTCAATTAATCATTCGATGCCTATCAGGAATGTCCTCTTCAAAGCGCTTGCATGTTGTCGATTTCAACGAAAGTTCCCGGTTCGCTGACAAAGTCGAGTCGCAGGGCTTTGGCCGCCCCCGTATCTGGCAAGGCGAATGAAGCTGTGGCAAAGTCTCCCGTGGGATTAACGGTAACAGGTCCCGCCAGACGGCGCGTCACTCCGTTTCCATGATTCACCGAAAGCCAGACCAAAGTCGGTTCGGTAACCCGCATGGCAACAGCGAATGAGCCTCCTTGGTCGGCTAGGTCAGCATCGAGTCCGCTTCGCACAATCGATCCCTTCCCTGCCGGGAGATGAAAGTCGAGAAATCCTTTGAACCCGGCGATGTTCGAAAGCCCCGGATTAGCTCGCCATCCTTCAGTCTGCCATCCGCCGCAATCGAAAGTGAAAAGCAGTTTCCCGTCGTTGGCATCACGATTGTTATAGCCTTCCCACTGGTCCGATAGTCCATCGCCATCCGAATCGATCCGTAGATGCTCGTATTCAGGATTCACTTTCCGCCACTTCTCTGGACCATCATCTTGGAATGCTATCTCCGCGTCCGGCTCTTCGATTTCTCCCATATCGCCTTTACTTAGCCAGCCATTCAACAGCCCTCGATGCTCTTCCAGTACGCCAGTAAACCTCGGGTCATCGACAAGATTGTTCAATTGGTGAGGATCCCTTTGTACATCGTACAATTCTTCGGGGCGTCGTTCCCCAAAAAAGATTTCTGCCAACTTCGGTGAAAGCTTTCCCGAATCATAGAGCGTATGCAAAATTTGCGTATAAGGCTGGTGGTCTCTGTACTGCGGCTGAAGCAGAATGCGATCGAGTTTATAGTTGCGCGTGTATCGAAAACGCTCGGTTCGAATGGTACGCACTCGATCGATCGTGTGATCCAACCGATCCTTGGCGGAAGCGACAAAGGATCTCGGTTGGAAATCGGGAGCGAATAAATCCTGCCCTTCATACCAATCAGGCTTTTCGATCCCAGCCCATGCGAGGGTGGTCGCCGACAAATCCAGAATGTCGACCAAGTCATCTCGTAGTTTTCCTTTGGTTACATATTTATCGGGGCCGCGAACGACAAAGGGAACGTGAAGTCCGCCTTCAGTAGGCATTTGTTTGTGGCGAACCAGATTGTTGGCCCCGTGATCGGAAACATAGACTACGATAGTATTCTCCCATAGTCCAGATTGCTTGATCCCCTCAAGAACGCCGCCGATGAAATCATCGTCTTTGCGTATAGAGTCGTAGTGCTCGGCCACCACTTCTCGATAGAGCCTGTTCTGCGGGTAGTCCGCAGGCACGGTAACGGATTCGGGATCGGTCTTTCGATCGGCCGGAAAATTCCTAGTGTTGTTTTTCCCTCCGGCTGTCTGGATCTGTCCATAGAATGGCTGATTTGCCTTGATCCTATCCCAAGGAATGGGCGAACGCTGCTTTTGCTCCATGGAATAGGTCGAGTCCTGATCCCAGATGAAATTGTAGTCTGTCTTACCGAGGTTGAAGGTATAGTACCCGTTTTCCTTCATAATTTGGGGCAGCAACTTCATATTGCTAGGATACTGGATCTTGCGGGGGCCTCTGGAGGATCGGTGTTCGTGGGCCCCAAATCGGATCTGATTATGTCCCATCATCACCGCTGATCGGCAAGCCGAACAAACTGGTGCTGGAACGTAGGCCCGGGAGAAAAGTGTTCCTTGAGCGGCCAGCGAATCGATGTGCGGCGTATGGCCCGCATTCACCTCATCGCCATAGCAACCCATCCAGGGAGAGGTATCCTCGGCGAAAATCCACAGTATATTCGGCTTGTCCGCGGCAAATCCGCACACGGCGAACAAAAAGGCAAAGAGCAAAGTAAGGGGCGTACGATTGATCATACCTCAATTTACGCAGGTGGGAGGAAATTCGACAATGAAAGAATGGACTATGTGTAGGGCGAGCCCCGCAATCGCGGGGCCACACAAAAAGGTAGCACAGGCTTCCAGCCTGTGTCCCAAACAGGCGAGTCGTCGTTCCCCGAGCCGGAACTATGCCCGGCGCGGCAGGATGCCTGTTCTACTCTTCTCTTATCAATTCCTTCAGCTTGTAAGCCACCGCTTCCCCCTGGGCTCGAATGCCTTCCGTGTTGAAATGCACGTTGCCCGGTCTAGTCCACCACTGTTCGTGGTGCCCAACTGTGAATGCATACAAGTCGTTGACCGCAATACCCGGGTGTTCTCTCAAGACCCTTAAAGCGACTTCGTTGTAGCGCTTGGCATCACCCGCGTGTCGGCCGCGCTCGCCTTCGGGAACGGGAGTAGTTAACGCGAAAACGATTTTCGCGGCCGGATGCTCTCGTTTGAGATAGGCAAATATGTCCCGTAAGTTTTGCGCGTATTCGGAAAGCGACGCCACTTGCTTGCCATTCTCCTTATCCAGCTTGGATCCATTAACCACGTATTTCAAATCGTGCAGTCCGACATTGACCTGGATCACGTCCCATTCATGCGTCCAGCGATCCTCGATTTTCCGGTTCCGCATCGTTTCATTTAGTGTATCCATATTTTCAATAAAAGAAGCTGAAAATCCTCCATTCACGTGCAATCGGTAAACATTGGCCTCCCCTTCCAGCAATCCTCGAACAATCGGTGTGTAGGCAATGGAAATCGAGTCCCCATAGATCAGCACATTCGGCAGAACTGGATTATTCTCGATGTACAAAAAGGCCTTGTTCTTGTCGTTCTCCTTGTTCCGCAAAGCGATACTGTACCAAGCTTCTTCGGCGGTTTGAGAGGCCGGGGCGAAGACCGCAGTGATAAGAACGATCAATGAAGTCGAAAGAAAACGGATCATGGCCGAAGCAAACGCTGCCGAACGGCAAAAGTCAATGGAACGGCCGCATCGTGTTTCTCCTTTTCAATTAATCGAATTCACCCTTCTATTTATCTCTATGCAGTTTCCCTCACGCGTTCGCGATTCCCTCAGCCTAATTGGGTTCGCCCTGCTAGCCCTTTGCTTGCTGCCTTCTATCCGGACTGCCGCCCACGTTCACGGAGACGAGCCGCTCGCTCACGAAATGGTGGATGCCGCCAGAAATTTCATCAACTCGCTCGACGGCTCCCAGAGGAGAAAAGCGGTGTTAGAGTTCGACGATCCCAACCGCGTTCAATGGGATTTCCTGCCAGTGGCGGTGATCAGCCGCAAAGGCGTTGCTCTGACCACGCTTTCCGATCGTCAAGAACACTTAGCCTACCAGCTACTCGAATCAAGCGTGAGCAAATCAAGCTATGAAAAGTTGCACGATATTATAGATCTTGAACGGGTACTGCTTAAGCTCACAGGATCGGACATACGCGTTCCCGAGCTTTACCATGTCATGTTGTACGGTGCGCCATCCGATCACGGTACTTGGGGATGGCGATTTGAAGGGCATCACATCTCTCTCCATTTCACCATCGTCGATGGCGAGCAAATCGCGGTAGCCCCACGCTTTTTGGGACCAATCCCGCCCATGTTAAAGAAGGCGATCGCAAAGGGCTCCGCGTCCTTGGAGAGGAGGAAGATCTTGCTCGCGAGCTCATGAAGTCCTTCGACGAAAGACAGCGCCTGCTAGCCCACTTCCAAAGTATCACCTATCCGGAAATCGTCACCAATCGAGCAACCGAGGTCGGGCCATTGGCGCCCGTGGCCATTCGGGCGTCCCGCATGTATCCATTTCAAAAAGCTCTCTTGGAAAAACTGATCTTCACCTACGCAGTCCCCATGCCCTTGGAGCTGGCCAAAGAGCGGCTTCAAAAGATCCAAGAGACCGGATTCGACAAGATTCGCTTTGGCTGGGCAGGTGGAATTGAACCCGGTGAACGACACTACTACCGAATTCAAGGACCCACTTTTCTAATCGAATACGACAACGTGCAAAACAAGGCCAATCACGCCCATACTGCATGGCGTGATTTAAACGGCGACTTTGGGCGCGATATTCTCAAGGAGCACTATTTGAATCAGGTGCATTAGATCTAAAGCGGCATATCGCCGAATTTGGATTAGGCGTAAAGCCACGTTTTTCTACAGGCAGGGAGGACCGTCTCGGTCCTCCAATCAACCCTAGATCAACTCTCAAGTAGCGCGGCGCTTCAGCCCTCGTTTCATAACGAATGCAATATACGTGGCCTAAAGGCACGTGCTACTTTCAGGGCTTACGAAAAGGCGCTGATTACCGACGAACCGACAAACGGTTGTACTGGACTTCGGTAATCCAGCTCAGATCGTCCCAATAGCCCGTATCGTTGGGTTGCGGAAGGCCACGAGTCGTTCGTCCACGGCAAATGATCTCAGTGATTTTCCGTTCTAACTCATTTGCGATCGCAAGATTCTTCGCGTACACATTCCTCTCCTCCCCAGGGTCCTTTTTCAAATTGTATAATTCGTGGCCCAGACCGCCATGCGGCATAATCAGCTTCCAATCGTCTTCCGTCACTGAAAATCGCC
>JAYZHU010000051.1:0-13561 GCA_036166175.1 Verrucomicrobiota bacterium
TGAACGGCGTAGTGAAAAAGCTGGGCATAAAAGGGTCGCCCTTCATTCACATTCTCTCTCATGAATTCGATGGCTCGTTCATTGATGCCAAAGATGTCCTTTGGGTTGTCGGGTCCCGAGTTTTCCGGGGTGAAGTTAGACGTCGATCCATCATGGACGTCGAAGCCATGCTGGCCCGGATCACCCTGTTGATAAGGTTACACAATTGAGAAATTGCAGAACGCTTCCTCAGAGTTTGAGAAAGGCCAGGCCGTTGTTGGGATTCATGGGGATGACCAACTGGTGTTGAATCGAGTCGTAGCACATCGACGCTGCGCTGGGAATTCCCTTAGCGATGATCTCCGCTTTTTGACCGGGACGGATGCGCGAGACGCTGCCGTGGCGAACGCTGCAAACGTATTTGGTTCCGTCGTCCATGATGACGATGCCATCGCTTCCTTTTTCACCGGATTGCTCGACGCGGACTAATTTGCCGCTTGGGCTATACGTAATGACATCCCGGTTACCGATATTGACGACGACCACGTTGCCGTCAGGATCTACGGCCACCCCATTGGGGATGTTCAGCTTTCCATCGGCGACCAGCACGGATGATTTTCCGTCCTTGGTTATCTTGTACAGTTTCCAATCGGGACGGGTATTGGATGCGAAAATCGTTCCGTTATCAGCGACGGCGATTCCGTTGAGCAGGGAAGATCCGGGTACATGTATTGAGCGGAGGGGCTTGCCCGACTTAAGATCAAACAAGCGAACAGTATCGGTATCTACGGTGTAAAGGACGCCATCTTTGATAGCACTCCCCAGTGGATTGTAGAGTTCGAGCCCATCTCTCGTAGCTCCGATCCATTTGGGCGTGTGTACGCTGCCGTCCGGGTTGATGAGTGAAACGTATCCATCATTCTTGGAAGCATCCGTTCGATCGCCGGAATTCATAGCCAAGATCAGATTTCTTGCCGGATCGAATGTGCAGCTCTCCGCGAAATGGAAGCTGCCAAAGACCTTCACGTTGTCTGACATTTCCACCCAATCGCCAGCTTCATTGGTGGTGCCCAAAGGCTTTCCGACGGAGAAGTCCTGGGCTTGCATTTGTGCCGCGCTGAAAATTGCGGCAACAGAGATAGAAACGATCAGTTGGATTTTGTGTGAGGACGACGATATTTGAATCATGGTAAGGGGGGTTGAACTTATTTAAATGTGAGAGTTAAGAAAAGCCGTGCTATAGTAGTTACGGAGACCACAGATCCAAGCCAATTCCACTAATCGCTCATTCCGCCGCTACCCAATTTGACGCCAATGCTGTTTTGCGGAACTGTGCCAATTGGATCCGCTTGAGCTGGATATAGATTTGAAATAAGCGATCGGTTTTTGGCTCCCATTTTGGGATTAGAATGCTGGATCAATGAGAGTACCAGTCTTCTAACTTGCTCGCCCAATCTCACGGCCTAACCTGAAGGCTAACTCCCTAAACTATGAGACTTCTATTTCTGCCCCTGATTGCGTTCGCCGCCCTGCCAGCGTTTTCCAGCGAAAAGCGAAACTTCAGTAATTATGAAGGCGATGTTTCTGACATTCGCATACTGAGACATGTGGATCAGCATCCGGATTCGTGGAGAGTCTGGCAGCCCTTCATAGCCCAGTGGAAGAATCGGCATCTTATAGTCGCCTTTGGAGCCATGACCAATGGAAAGAAGGACATGGGTGACATTTTCGCCATGGTTTCCCGAAATGGTGGCGATACTTGGGAGGAACCTGTAGCGATTTTCGATCACAAGAAGAAGCAAGGCGATCTTCAATTCGCTTACGCTAACCCCGTTCTTTTCAAACCCACGGATCAGAATGTCGTTTGGTGTTTCGCCATGCGTTGCTCGATCAAGCAAGAGAATAGCGAGGAATCGCATTTGGTGGCCGCATTCTCAGCGGATGGGGGTTGGTCTTGGACACCGGTGGAGCTGTCCATGCAATATACGGGCCCTTTGATTACCAATGCGTCGGTAGTCGAAACGAAGATCGATGGCAAAAAGCGCTACCTGCTGCCCGCCCACCGGAATACTTTGGGATCCGATCCGCGCGGAAGCCGCGATCACTTCGTTCTCAGTAGCAGCAGTCTATTGGAGTGGGAGCTGGAAGCCTACATCCCGCAGCCTACCAAAACACGAGTCTTTTTGCATGAAGGGAACATCGCTCCATGGGGTGATCCGGGAGGACTGAAAATTGTCATGCGTACAGCGAATTACGATGAGACGAATCTGACCACGGATCCGCCCAGGGCTTATTCGAGCGTCAGCCGCGATGGCGGCCACACGTGGAGCGAAGCCAAAGCTGAACCCGAGTTGCATAACGCTAAATCCAAAGGGCACTTTTCCCAAGGCGGGGATGGCACGCATATTTACGTCTACAGCGACGGACCGGCCCAACGCGATTTAACCTGGCCTGGATTTCCCAATGGGGGACGCACTTCTTTGCGCTACAAGACGAGGCCGCCCGACGGGAGCTGGAGTGAGCAAAAGACCTTCTTTCGCATGGGCGTCAAGAATTCCTATCCTACTTTAATCGAAGTTGCGCCGGGCGATTATCGGGCCGTATGGGATAGCGGCACAGATACGCGGCCCCGGACGCGGATCCTGTTTGGTAAGCTGAAGCTGGATCCTTGAGCCATTGTTGCGCTGGTCTAAAGCCTTAGAGAATTAGAAGAAGAGATTGGGCAATCAATTGTGTCGTCTTTTAAATTGGAGTCGTGGCACTCGTTTCCTCTATTTAAACCTACCCAACGGGCAGCGGTTTTTCGCCGGGTACGGTGGTTCAAAGAACGACGCTTTGGTCGCCAGAATAGTCATTTATGGTCGCGTGCAACAAGCATTGATTTGACCACATGGCGAGTGTGCCAGGTTGCCATCGAAGCCGGCAGCTGTACTCTGCTCGACTAGCGTGAGACATGTGAAAGTCGATGATCGATTTGCTTTCGGCTTCGGTCATTCCGGCGAAGCGGCAAAGTACGGTGCTCAGGAAAAGGTGCTGCCGATTGTTGGCAGGATGGCGACAAACCAAAGGGTGCTCGACCTCGATCGCCTCTAGGGACTCCTTGACCCTATCCCTGACGCCTAGGCTCTTGTGGGCCGCGTTGAGCGCGAATAGGCCTTTGCCGGTATGAACGCCGACAAGATCGTGGATCAACGCTTTCATTTTATCTGATAGCCCTTCGTAGGCTGCGGATAGACTGGCAAAAAAAGTGTCTCCACCGAATGGCGGGATCTCTTCGCTATAAAGCTTGGTGATCCCTGGAGGCTTTTCCATCCAAGGCATATCCATATGCAGAAACTCTCCAATCACTGCGCCCCGATCATCGGCCTCTCGGATGAATCGGACTACATCGTCATACCCCTCTAAATGCGTGTGAACTGGATTGCCGCTATAAGGGCTGAACTTGCGGGCTAACCTGTTGAAAGGACGCGGGATCTAATGATTGATTGCGAATGGCTAAGACGTGATACGTATCCAGCGCGTTCTGTATACGGGACATCTCCTCATCGTTGGCTGTAGTCAGATCAAGCCCGGTAATCTCGCCTCCGAGGCTGCCGGTCATCGGCTGCAACTCGAAGCTGGATGGGTTGGTGATGGGGCGTATATTGCTGTTCATTTGACTGTCTTTGGAGTCGGAAAATATTCTATTGACGAAGAGGGGGATATCAAGGGTTGAGTTTGGCGGCCTTTTGCGAATCCAGACGGGCGTTGGGGCGATGTTAGAATTTGGATCGGGTAGGTTTGTTGAATCTTGAATCGGCTACACGGTATGCTAAGAGATGGGAACGAAGATTGAGAATATACATATTGGACCGATTTTGGTGGGGCTTTTTTTCGGCCTCCAAGCAATCGCGGATTACCAAGAAGTTCGGCTGCATCGCCAGATCGACATCCCGGCCGAATTTCTGACACGTGATGGAACTAGCGCGTTTGGAGGAGATATTCGTATAGGTGACGTCAGCGGTGATGGCATTTGCGATTTCGTTGTCTACAGGAGCGCTCAGGGTGGCGAAGCCAGACAGCATCAAGGTGGCATCAAACCTTGCTTTATAGCCGCTTTTGACATCGATGGCAAAGCGCTTTGGCAGCATGGCAAGGAAGGCGAGCAGCCAGTCCGGCCAGGGCCCGTAGCCGTGTACGATTTTGATGGTGACGGTAGTGCCGAAATCGCATGTCTGTGGCATCGGCCGGATTCGGAAAGTTCCTCCAATTGGCTTTCCCTTTCTGACGTTGTGATTCAAATACGAGATGGAGAGTCTGGGTACGCACTGCGTGAGAGGGCCATACCTGAGATCGCCTCGTTGAAGACCGGTAGCCCGAAAATCTACACGTGGCCGCACCAGCGGATTCTAATTGCCAATTTTCGCGGGTTGGATCGGCCCCGAGATTTGTTGCTGAAAGTCGGGGCAACTTACTTAGCCATCACCGACCAGCTTGAAGTCTTGTGGACTTACCGCTATCGCTTGGAAAATGAAGAGCGTTTTCCTCCAAAATTCCCTGCAATTGGCGATATGGATGGCGATGGCAGAGACGAAGTTCATGGCGGCTACTTTCTCCTCTCTCACGAAGGTGAAGTCCACTGGACCTTGGAAATGAGTAAGTATATGGATTCCGTAGCCATCGACGTTTGGGATTCACCTAACATTCGGGCGATCAGCTCAGGAACACCACAAGTGATGGGTTTCAGCTCTGAGCCGATCCTTGCCTTAGGCGATGATACAGTACCTCACGGTCAGGAACTTAGAGTGGCTAATTTTATCGCTTCGAGCCCGGGCACGGAATTGGCGATTCGTAACCAAGGGCATGATACTCGAATCTTAGTTGTATCGAGCCAGGGCGCGATTCTTAGGGACTTCGATTTAAATGAGTCGCCAAACAATACGGGAATGGAAAGCGTTTATCTGCGTGGCCCAGAAAAGCCCGCGCTACTCTTCAACGGGAACCGCTTGTGGGAACTCGAAGATCAAATGGCAACTGGGTTGCCCGGGTTGCCGAACGCGAACGGGAAAGCGGCTCATCGGATGGGGTTCTATCATGCCATTCCGGCAGATCTGACAGGTGATGGCGATGAAGACCTCGTTGTCTACGACCCCACATCGACTCGTATTTTCGTATACTCAGTGGACGATTCCGGGACATCCGCAGACCAAGTTGAACGCTTCAATGCAGGACCGCGGCAATATAACCCTCGTCTCATGGACTAAGAACTTTTTAGCTCGCCGAATTTCGATTGCGAATCATCAAAATTGGTCCATTAGAAGTACTGGAGAAATTCGATAGCCGTAAAGGAGTAGGTTGTTTGGTCTTATCCCTCTGCGCTTACAAAATTCCGTACTCGAATTGACCTTTACCAAGAGAGTATTTCTACCCTGATCGAAATTGTGTATGCTCCAAGCTATTTTGCCAGCGCGTATTAGTTAACCCCGATTTCAGCGAGCTATGAATGTGTCTTACCCCTTCACAAAATTGGTCATAGCGATTCTCTGCTTGCTGATCCCTGTGATAGCAGTGGCCCAAAAAAGCGATACTAGGCTGAATAAAGCTATCGAGCTGTTAGAAAAGGGGGAGCCGGCCCTTGGCATCTTTTCTGGTGACCAATCTTTAAACAATGCCAGGCTGATCGCCGGTTCGGATATCGATTTCGCTTTGATCGACATGGAACATGGCCCTCTTGATTTTGAGACGCTACGTGCTTTTCTCTTAGGATTGACGGATAAGAGGGCTATCCATGAGGAGAGTAGCCTGCAGCCGAATGTGACCCCTATTGTCCGTCTGCCCACAAATGGGCGAGAGAACCTTCAGTTCCTTGCCAAGCAAGCTCTGGATGTCGGCGCTTTTGGAGTGATGTATCCATTCGTCACTAACAAGCTAGAAGCTTTAAATGCCGTGCGAGCATCACGCTACCCCCAGAAAACGGGAGTGCCCGATTTCGATCCACCAGGTATGCGTGGGCGGGCCCCTGCGAATGCGGCTTGGTACTGGGGGATAAACGCGGGTGAATATGTGAGGCGGGCTGATGTGTGGCCACTAGACCCCCGAGGGGAAATCCTGACTATTATCCAGATAGAAAATCCCGAGGGCGTTGAGAATATCGAGGAAATCATTTCAGTGCCGGGCGTAGGGGTTATATTCGTCGGTCCTAGCGATTTGGGTATAACGATGGGATATCCGGATACTCCTAACGCCCCTGAAATTGAGGAAGCGATCTTGAAGGTTCTCAAGGCATGCCAGGCAAAGAATATACCTGTGGGCATTACGGCCAATGCCGGGAGTATAGAACGCCGCTTGAAGCAGGGTTTTCGTTTCATAACTGTAGGCGGCGATGGCGGCTTGCGTCCCGACTCTGCCACTACCTTGGAGTTAGGCCGCAAAACGCTTGGAGATTAGTCGACCGGTTTAAAGATGAAGATTTCCAGTGCCTTGATTGCAAATTGCCTGTTGTTGGGTTTCGCGTCGCTGGCGGAGAGCGAACGACCGAATGTACTCTTGATAACCTCCGAGGATAATGGCCCTGAGCTAGGTTGCTATGGCGAGCCCTACGTGAAGACGCCTCGTTTAGATGCCTTGGCTGAAAGTGGTGTCCGCTTCCACAGGGCCTTCGTCACTCAGGCGGGTTGCAGTCAATCTCGTTCCTCTATATTGACGGGGCTTTACCCGCATCAGAATGGGCAAATTGGTTTGGCGACCTGGGACTTTCGTATGTATCGGGAAGATACGCCCAATGTGGTTCGAAGCCTAAAGGAGGCCGGCTACCGTACGGGCATCATAGGGAAGCTGCATATCAACCCGGCTTCCGCTTTCCCTTTCGATTTTAGGGAAATCAAAACAGCTAATTTCGCTCGCAAAGATCTTGCTGCCTACGCGAAACACGCCGGCGGGTTCATGCGGGCGTCGGATCAGCCCTTTTTCTTGATGGTAAATTATCCGGATGCCCACCGGCCATTCTTGCCACAGGTGGATAACATGCCGGCGAATCCGTTAACGGGGGAAGACGTCAAGCCCTTGGCATACATTGGACTAGATCACCCTGAGTTGCGCCAGCAAACAGCCGACCACTATAATAGCATTAATAGATTGGATACGCTTATCGGAGACTTGCTTGATGTCTTGGCTGATAGCGGTAAGTATGGAAACACCTTGGTGTTTTATCTCGGGGACCACGGGGCCGATTTGCTCCGTGGCAAGCGGAACTCATACGAAGGCGGCCTCCGCATCCCTCTAATCACCTCTTGGCCCGTTAAAATGAAGGCTGGTCAGGTTAGGGAAGAACTTGTATCGACCATCGACCTTTTTCCAACGATTCTAGAAGCGACAGGCGTTGTTGCTCCTAGTGGTTTGCCGGGCCGCTCGATGCTAGCCTTGCTGAAAGGGGAAGCGCCTGAATGGCGAAACCACCTGTTTGCTGAATGGCATCTTCACGGACTCTTCAATTTCTACCCGCAGCGTTCGGTTCGCGATGATCGATTTAAGCTTATACACAATCTAGTTCCCACCATGGAGAATCCGGAGGTCGATTTTGCCACCAATCGCTATTTCAAGGAGGTTGGCAAAAGTATCGGTGAATCTAGTGATGCGATATCGGCTGCCTATCGGCTGATGAAGCATCCGCTGGAGTTCGAGTTGTATGATTTGCAGCGGGATCCCTACGAGTTCAACAATCTGTCGGAGGAAGGAGATTACCAGCAGATCTTGGCGGAATTGAACCGGGAGCTCGTAGCTTGGAGAGAGGATACGAATGATCCCTTGCTCCATACCGAAATCTTGAAGCGATGGGTCGCGGAAATCGAAGCAGCGATTGGCGATGGGAAGCCACAGAAGAGCACGGATTGGCAATGGGTGTATCCGGAGTATTTTCTAGACCCCCAGTAATTCGCTCTTCTCTACCCGGAACACTAACCAGGGAAAACATGGCCAAAAGATACTTCGCTCAATCCTGCCTCTTTTTATCGGCGGTTTTATCGCCTTTATCTGGGCCCTCGATTTTCGCGACTACGGATGAACCTAAGGTGCGATGGACAGTCCAAGATTCCCCCGACTTTCGGTACCGATTTTTGGAAAAGACTGAGACGACCAGGCTGCTTTATGCGACTCCCGATAACGGAACGTTTAACCACCATGGTTACCTTACCTACTTTGAGGGAACGCTATTCGCATCGTGGGATAATCATGCCCGTGACGAAAACGCCTCGGGCCAAAACGGCGTCTTTCGTTTTTCAACCGACGAAGGAAAGTCTTGGTCTGAGCAGAAGCCCCTCTTCCCATCACTTGCCGACAAGGTCCCGGCTTCAGTAGCGAAAGAGCCTAAGCCGTTTCAAACATGCCAGGGATTTGCTGAAATTGGAGGACGCATGTACGCGGTGATTGTTGTTGATCGGTCGTTGAGAAAGAAAGTGTATCGCTTCAACGAAGTCTCGCGAACTCGGATTGGGTTTCTGGCCCGCGAAGTGCATGCGGACGGGTCCTTGGGCCCGGTCTTTTGGCTTTCGGACTCAGTTCCTGCTCCGGAACCCGGTTATCCATCCATCCCGGTTGGAGAACCGTCGTTTGTGTCTAAGATAAACGCGTATTTCGAAGAACCGGCCAACTTGCCGCAAGTGCTTTTCAAGCCAAGGCAGTGGCCGGATTCCGATGACGAGCATCGTATGACCGAGCCCACTCAGCCATGGCGTTTAGCGAATGGCGCTTGGGTAAGGCTCTACCGTAATCAGTGGACGATTCATGGAACGACTCGAGCCGAGATCGAGGCTTCCAGGCCTCGGCGGCATTATGCTTCCTTTTCCTTTGATGACGGAGATACATGGACTACACCAACGCGTACAAGTTTTCCCGATACGGGGTCAAGAGCTAATTCTGGCCAATTACCCAATGGCCAGTACTATGTAATTAATAACCTTTTGGCTATGTCGGGGCGGCAGGGAGGACGACAGATGTTGGCGATCTCTTTGTCTGAAGATGGGCTTGAATTCGACCGTATGGCGATCATCAAGTTCAAGGCCCCCGCTCAGCGATATGAAGGCAAAGCTAAAGGGGCAGGTGGATACCAGTATCCGCATTCAGTCGTCGTGGGGGAAAGCCTTTGGGTGATTTATTCGGTGAATAAGGAGGACATGGAAGTAGCTCGCATACCGCTTTCCGAACTCTATTCATTGTAAAAGCAATTATAGAGTATATTTATTTGGATACATTTTATGGAAACCGTCATAAAACCAGTCAGCTTAATTCAAGTATTTCTAGTTCTGTTTTTGGCGGGTTGCGCTGTTGGCGAAGGGTCGGCAATCAGTGCGGCCGACGCCCAAATGGTCAGTGGTCAGCCCATACTCGTTGGTGGCAATGAAGGGGTAGGGCCCTTGCCGTCGATTGGGATCAGCTCAACTCCCTTGGGATTCGCTCACGTTTATGATGGAAAGCGACCGGACATTTTTGTCAGCTCCGATCGCTGGTATCCGGGCTTTCATTTGTATCGCTATGTCAAGGATTCCCCCAACGGTGTCCCCGTATTTTCTCCACCCATTGAAATCGATGTATCAGAAGTGCCTGAGCTGGAAAATTATCTTCTCCAGGATCATGCGGTAGCGGGTTACGTCTTTGAGACCTCAAAGAGTGAAATCATCGGAATCTGGTTACGGCACGAAGAAATTATTATTGCTCGTTTCGACAAGGACGGTCTGCGGTTTAAAGTAGAATCAAAAATCAGCCTTTCGGGTTTGCCTCGGCTGCCAAGCGCGGCTACCGCCACCCTTGGTAGCGATGGTCAGCTAACCTTGTTCATGAGTGTAAGGGATGAGGTAAGTTACAAACCGACGGTTGTGCACCACCGTAATGCCGCCTACCGGCCTTTCGATGGCTCCGGCATATGGATGGGTGGGATTCCCAGGGATGGTATCTATCGCGCGACGTTTAGTTTTGCTGATCGCCCCGAGAACGTGAATGCCGAGGAAATCTTGTCTCATGAGGATGGCGGGCATTTTGGGATTAATGGGATGGCGGTTCTCAAGAATCGAGGAGATCCCAGGCTCGTCTTCGGGACCCTGCTGGGTGGCCTGCATTCCTTGACTGACTTTATGCCGGAAGACGGAAACGCGACTGTCAGCAAAACTCCGGTTGTAGATGAACGGGGCATCTCGCTTCGTCATCCGGAAACCTGGACCAATGTCATAGCCTACCCTTCCTCGGATTACTCGGGGATGGACTTTCTAGCCTCAGGTGAAGGAGGCATGTACTACTATCAAAGACGGCCGGAAAAGGATCTCCCCGATCGGATTGCTTTTGAGCCCATGGGAGAAGTCCAACAGGCCTCCGCCGAGTTGTTTGGCGGCACCTTGGTCGTACCCAATGTAGTCGACTGGGACGGCGACGGCCAATTGGACATCGTAGCGGGCAATTCCCAAGGCTTCTTCCTGTTCTTCAAGAATTTATCTAGAGCTTCATCACCTCTGTTTGCCCCGCCGCAACGCATCGCGGCGGCGGGAGAACTCGTGCATATTCAAGGGAAATACAGTAGCATTCAGGGTCCAGGCGAAGCTCGGTGGGGTTATACCTGTCCAAATGTGTACGACTGGAACGGAGACGGTTTATACGACATTCTTATGAACGATGTTCGCGGCATGCACACGGTGTATTTGAATGTTGGTACGAAAACCAATCCCCAACTTGCTTCGGGCAAAACTCTCTACCTAGACGATCTGGATATGCACGGAAGTTGGCGAACCAGACCCGGTATATATACTATCGATGGAAAAAGGGTTTATATTACTCTCAATGATGACGATCAATTTCACCTCTATCGTCAGGTCGATGTATACAATCTGGAAGACGGTGGCAGGCTGCTTCTCGAGGATGGTTCTCCCATCCACGCCAATTTTCTCAATGCTGGTGGACGAGGCCGTACGAAGTTCGAGTCCGTCGACTGGGACGGCGATGGCGATTTCGATCTCATCGTGGGTACCCCACGGCACGGCACGGTGCCTGTGGCAGATGAAAGTGGGCTACCTTGGTCTAAAGATAAGGCCGGAGCCGCGGTACTGCTACTTGAGAATAAAGGAACGAATCGGTATCCAGCCTTCGCCTACCCGAAGCTAATGCATCACAAAGGTGAGCCGGTTCACTTGGGCCAGCACGCCTGCTCGCCCGCAGTGGTGTTTTTCAATGAAAAACCTGACCTAATTGTGGGCACGGAATGTGGGCGTTTCATATATTATAGTCGTGAATACATTAGCTGGGAGTAAGCGACATTTGAAAAACATGGTCTGGCTACTTTCGACAAATTCAAAAAGAGCACTCAAATCGATCATCAATTTCGGTCTTCTTTTGGCCTCGTTTTCGGCTGCTCCAACTTACGCAGAGAAGCCATACCTTACAAAACAAGTCTTGTTCGAGGAGAAAACCGATGGCTTTTCTCTGTATCGGATTCCGGGAATAGTCGTCACCGCGAAAGGAACGATTCTCGCTTACTGCGAGGCTCGGAAACTAAGGGAAGCTGACAGGGGAGAGATAGAAATCCATCTGCGTCGAAGCATTGATGGAGGAGAGACCTTTTCCCCAGCCCGACAGATCGCCCACATGGGTCCGAGACTTCCGCGAAACCCTCACATGTCGGAAAGCAAGCGTGGCAAATACATGGGCGGTCCGGACGAGCAGACCGTAAACAATCCTATGGCCATCGCAGGCAAGGACGGGTTGGTACACATGGTCTATTGCGTCGAATACGCCCGAGCCTTTTACATGGTCAGTGAAGACGACGGAGTTAGCTGGAGCGATCCCTTAGGGATAACCTATGCTATGGAGAACTTGCGCGGTGAACTCGATTGGCAAGTCATCGCTTCCGGCCCCGGCCACGCCATCCAGTTGGAGAACGGTCGTCTCGTGGTTCCCTTTTGGATGGCCACTTATGAAGAAGAAGCTCCACTTCGAAAAGCAGCCTGCGTGATTTACAGCGATGACAATGGAGAGTCCTGGATTGCGGGAGAGATCGCCATCCGTGGGGGAGGGGAGCCGAATGTGGCTCAATTAGCTGATGGCCGGGTGATTCTGACTTCTCGAAACACGAACGAGTGGAATCGGCGGCTTGCGAGCTACAGCGACGATGGGGCTAAAAATTGGTCAGAGCCGCGACTCGTCGAAGACCTGCTTGAACCGGGTTGTATGGCAGGAATCGTTGCCCATCCGGGAACTAGCGATAAGCCCGGATCCGTGCTGCTGTTCTCCAACCCTTACACCACCAAACGCAAGCATTCCGCTCGGCAAGACGTCACCATCAACATGAGTCACGATGGTGGAATAACCTGGCCCACCCAGAAATTGCTGGAGGATGGGCCGAGCGCATACAGCGATCTGGCAGTGATGCCCGATGGAACAATTCTTTGCTTTTATGAAAGCGGTGTCGATCCACCAAAAGTGAAACGCAATCGCGATTGGGCCTACGCCAACCTTACCCTTGCTCGCTTCAACCTAGAGTGGGTAAACGAGTAGATTTGGAATGCGCCGTCGCCCTTTGTTTGAGCTTGGCAAGAGAAAGAGCGTGCGCGCTTTTCTAGCTTTCCTGATCTCCATCATTCTTGCCTTCGCTGCTTCTGCCCAACCCCAATCGCCGAATGAGCGGCTTTACAGCAAGAACAAAGGCGGCGATCCCGATGCGGATTTTAATGCTATTCCAATAGTCCCAGAAGGTTTCGAAGTCACCCTGGTAGCGAAAGAGCCTCTAGTGCGGAATCCTTGCGCGATAGCCTTCGATGGGCAGGGTAGAATGTTCATTGGCCAAGGGCCTCAGTATAGGAGGATGATGCCCGATTCTCCCAAAGACTCTGTGTATTTGCTTATTGATGACGATAATGACGGGATCGCCGATAGTAGCCAGCTTTACGCAACCGGCTTTAATGGCATTCAGGGTCTAGCTTGGCGAGGCGGTGATCTCTATATCGCTAACGCCCCGGATCTAACGATCGTGCGAGATCTCGATGGGGATGATATGGCGGACGAGTACGTCAAACTCTACACCGACCTAGGCAACATCGAGCATGCTTTACATGGATTGAATTTCGCTCCGGATGGCCGTCTTTACATGTCGAAAGGCAATTCCAAGGGGTTGAGCCTTCCGGGCCGAGTGGCTCCGAAAGCGTTTCGGGATCTGTTTGGGATTGATGCTCCAGAAGGAAGTCCAGATATTCCGCCGCCCCAAGTTTTTACAGTCGAAACTTATGAAGCTACCTTCCATGATCCCAACGATGACTGGGGCCGTATGGGCGGCATTTTGCGGGCCAATCCAGATGGCTCCGATCTGGAGATTTTGAGCTACGGCGCCCGCAATCCTTGGGACATCAACTTCTCCGATAGCTTTGACTGGCTGGGAGCCGATAACGACCAAACTGAGGGAGACCGATTTTTCCGGCCGTTTTTAGGTGCCCACGTAGGATGGAATCATAGTTGGAGTACCGACTGGACTGGAGCGGATAATCTTCCAACCGCCCCGGCTATAATGCCACTAGTAGACGGATCAACGACAGGGGTAGCAGCTGTTTGTTTAGAATCTCTCCGATAAATGGAAAGG
>JAYZHU010000052.1:0-7360 GCA_036166175.1 Verrucomicrobiota bacterium
GTGCGTAGCATTCTGCGCGAGCGTCTGTTCGCCCGACTGGCCGAGACAAAGGATCCGCGTGTGGTTGGCGGAAAGGTGGATTGGGACTACTATCCTTACTACGGTCGAATTTCCACGAAAGGTTGGGCGGTCGATCCGAAGGCAGGCGGTGATAAATGAGATTACATCATAAGGCTCGTTCAACTTTGGTAGGGAGGCCCGGCCCGGTCCTCTACTTCGGCTGGCATTCCGGAGGATTGCGCCCAGTCTATGCCAGGGCTACGCTGGGCATACGATTTTCTCTACCTTTCATCCTCCTCGCAGGATTGATATTGGGTGCGCTTTGCTGTCCTTCCAGTGCTCGTCCGAATATTCTCTTTTGCATATCCGACGACCAGTCATGGGCTCATACGGGGGCAAACGGCGACCCTGTGGTCAGTACGCCGGCCTTCGATCGTGTAGCGGCAGAAGGACTACGCTTCGTCAACTCTTTCTGCGATGCGCCGACCTGCGGTCCATCGCGAAGCGCTATACTAACGGGCCAGCCAATCTGGCGTCTCGAAGAGGCGGCCAACATTTGGAGCACGCTACAAGCCAAGTTCGCTACCTATACCGGCGAATTGCAAAAAGCGGGCTACGAGGTCGGTTATACGGGCAAAGGCTGGGGTCCGGGTCGTTTGGAGCCCGGAGCCCGGACCGAGAATCCGGCAGGACCTGTCTTCACGGGCAGAACGCTCGAGCCGCCTTTTGGCGCCATTCGCGATTCGGATTACGCCGGAAATTTCGCGGACTTCATGGCCAAGGTAGATGATGATGAGTCCTTTTGCTTCTGGCTAGGCACCAGCGAGCCTCATCGCGGATATGAAGACGGAGCTGGGATCAAAACAGGTAAGGACCCGGCCAAGGTGAAAGTGCCGCCGATTTTTCCGGATAACGATATCGTTAGGAGCGATATGCTCGACTACCTTGTCGAGATTGAGCATTTCGATAAAATGGTCGCTAGGGCGATGGCGCTTTTGGAAAAGCGGGGATTGCTGGACGAAACCATCGTAGTCGTAACCAGCGACCACGGAATGCCATTTCCCCGGGGCAAAGCGACCGTGTACGACGACGGTTCGCGTGTCCCTCTAGCGATTCGCTGGCCAAGGGGAATCAAGAACCCTGGCCGTTCGATAGACAGCCCGGTCAACTTGAGCGACTTGGCGCCGACCTTCCTGGAAGCAGTGGGCCTGAGTGTTCCGGATATGATGATCGGACGAAGTTTCATGGGTCTGTTTTCAGGGGCGCCATTTGCGGATTGGGATGCCGCTTACATCGGCTTCGAGCGGCACAGCGGAGCCCGAGCCGGCGGAAAAGGCTACCCTTGCCGGGCTATTCGTACGAAAGACTACATGTACATCTATAATTTCGAACCAGATCGCTGGCCAGCCGGTTCTCCCGATTCAGCTGTATGCAATCGGTTGATACCGTTTGGCGAATACGATTCGTCGCCAACGAAGACCTACATGATCAAGCATCAATACGATTACGGAGTGGCCGAGCTGGCCCATCTCGCTTTTGGCAAGCGCCCCGGTGAAGAACTTTATGTTTTGAAAGATGATCCGCACCAAATGAGAAACCTCGCGGGCTCAAAAGGGTTCGAAGCGGTGCAAGCGGAAATGCGTAAGCGGCTGTTCGCCCACTTGGAGCGTACACAAGATCCTCGGGTTGTTGGCGGCCCTGTCGAATGGGATTACTATCCGCATTATGGTAACCGAGCTAACAAAAACTGGAAGGTAGACGAGAAACCATGAGTACCTTTGTTCAGGTAGGGGGGAGCGGTTCGGTCCTTCGAAATCCCGATCGATGCGGAGGATCGAAGCGGTCCTCCAGACCTTTGGTTTTGCTGCTAGGTCTGTTCGCCGCTTTGAGTAGCTCTGCGCAAAACAGGCCGAATATCCTGTTTATATTTTCCGATGATCACACTTGGCAGACGATCTCCGCTTACGGCCATCCTTTATCAAAGGTAGTGCCGACGCCTAACATTGATCGTATCGCCGATGAAGGTATCCGCTTCGACCGATGCCTGGTTACGAATTCAATCTGCGCTCCCTCCCGGGCGGTGGTGCTCACTGGGAAGTATTCCCATCTGAATGGGCAAAAAAATAATTTTAATACATTCGACGGAGGCCAGGTGACGTTTCCTAAGTTGCTTCAGGAAACGGGTTACGAGACGGCGATCATAGGCAAGTGTCATTTGAAATCCGTACCCACAGGATTCGATCACCACGAAGTTATGAGAGGTCAGGGCCGCTACTACAACCCAGTCCTCTATACTGATGGGGAGCCCACTGATTATGAGGGCTACAATACGGATGTAGTAGTGGACCGATCATTGAAGTGGCTCGATTCCCGGGATTCGGATCAGCCCTTCATGCTGATGTGCCAATTCAAAGCGACCCATGGTCCGTTTCAACCAGCCTTGCGGCATCTCAGCCAGTTGGACGACGTCTCAGTCCCCGTGCCTGACAACTTTTTCGACGACTACAGTGGTCGCAGCCGCGCTCCCGGGAATCACAACACCAGTATCGCCAAGGTAATGCCGCCCAGCAATCTCAGCTTGGAATATCGGAACATTCAGGGAGAGCAGCTTGAGCAGTACCGCCGCCATTTTGAAGAAGCCAACGAAGCGTTTGAAAAGGCCGATCTTCAGAGCGAAGAACGGGCTCTATGGCGTTACCAACGCTTCATCAAGAATTTCCTTTTGACGAGCAAAGGCATTGACGAGAATGTGGGCCGTTTGCTGGACTATCTTGACGAGAGTGGTTTGGCAGAAAACACGATCGTGATCTATGCGGCGGACCAGGGCTTTTTCCTCGGGGAACATGGCTGGTATGACAAACGTTGGATGTATGAGGAGAGCTTGAAAACACCGCTAGTAGTTCGGTGGCCAGGTGTGACTCAAGCAGGTCAGGTCACTGCTGAGATTGTTTCGAACCTGGATTTCGCGCCTATGTTTCTCGAAATGGCGGGCGCGTTGATTCCGGGCGAAATCCAAGGCCGCAGCCTGGTTCCCCTCCTAAAAGGTAGCGCTCCTCGAAATTGGCGGAAGAGCTTCTATTATAAATACTACGGCGAAAGGCGCGGAGGAAGTGTGAGTGAAGGATACTATAACCATGGCGTCCCGCCGCACGAAGGCGTGGCCAATAAACGGTATAAGATAATCCACTACAAGCATGATGATGTGGATGAATGGGAATTTTACGATCACGAGCGTGATCCAAGCGAAATGAAAAGCGAATACGATAATCCTGAATACGCTAAGACAATCGCTCAACTAAAGTCGGAACTTGAACGACTAAAAAAGAAATTCAAAGTTGAAAATTGAAGGTAGTGGCCAATCTCCGAGCGGCCAGAATTTTAAAAATAAGTGGGCGCTCGGAGATCGCCCGCTACCAAATCGAAAATTATTATGAACCCGTTAATACGTTCCATCTGTTTTTTTGCAGCACTGAGTCTGGCCTCAACGATGCTAGCCAAGCAACCCAACATTATCATTGTCATGACCGATGATCAGGGCTATCCGGAATTGTCGGTTAACGGAAATCCGATCCTTAAGACGCCTCACCTTGATCACCTGCATAGCGAGAGTCTACGCTTGGAAGACTATCATGTTTCTCCCATGTGCGCCCCGACGCGCGGTCAGCTTATGACGGGTTTGGATGCGGCTCGGAATGGAGCTATCAATGTGAGTAGCGGTCGCGGATTGTTGCGTCCTGAAGTGCCGATTATGGCTAACTTTTTTGGGGATGCAGGATATGAGACCGGATTGTTTGGAAAGTGGCATTTGGGTTCTAATTATCCGTTTCGTCCAGAAGACCGAGGGTTTGATGAGACCTGCTGGTTTCCGTCATCCCACATAGGGTCCGTTCCGGATTTTTGGGGTAATGACTACTTTGATGACACTTATGTGAACAATGGTGAATGGAAGAAGTATAAGGGCTACTGCACCGATGTTTTCTTTGAAGAGAGCATCGCATTTATGAAGAAGGCGGCCCGACAGGGAAAACCGTTCCTATCCATCATCATGCCCAACACCCCGCACGGTCCTTTGGTCGCAAAGGACAAGGATGAGGCCGCAATCAAGAAGATCCTAGCTCAACCGGAATTCAATGATATGGAACCCTCGCTCAAGGTTCGGTTAGCTGACTACCTGGGGATGATCTTGAACATCGATGAGAACATGGGGGCGATGATGAAGTTTCTCGCCGACGAAGGGATTAAGGACGATACAATCGTAATCTTTCAGACCGACAATGGAAGCACCCACGGTCCGCGTTACTACAACGCCGGTATGCGTGGTGGGAAAACTGAATTATGGGAAGGCGGCCATCGCGTCCCTTGCTATATCAGTTGGCCGAATGGCGGGCTGATGGAACCGCAGGATATCCATGGACTGACCCAAGTGCAGGACATGCTGCCGACGCTGCTTGATCTTTGCGATATTCCCAATGACGCCAAGTTCGACGGTATGAGCCTAGCCTCTATTTTGAAAGGAAAGGCGGTCGTTCCCGAAGATCGGATGCTGGTGATCAACTACAGCCGCATGCCCAGTTTCGTTAACTATCCCACGCCGTTCGCCCAAACTCTCATGCAGAGGAATTTGGGTGAGGTGCTCTGGAAGCGCTGGCGATTGCTGGAAGATCGGGAGCTCTATAACCTGGAGACCGATCCATTGCAGCAAAACAACGTGATCGATAAGCATCCAGAGGTTCTCGCGAAGATGCGAGGCAAGCTTGATGATTGGTGGGCTGACGTCGGGCCGAATGCCAATGATGTTCAGCGGGTGATTATCGGCAGCAAGCACGAAAACCCATCGCGATTAACGGGATGCGAGTGGCTGGACGTATTTATTGATCAGCAAAGGCAGATTCGCGTTGGTCAGCATAAAAGCGGTTATTGGATGCTGGAAGTTGCTGAGGCTGGGGAATATGAATTCGAGCTTCGACGGTGGCCTAAGGAAATCGACCGTCCACTCACTGCTCCATCGGAAGGAGGAGAAGGCGCCATACCTATCGCTCAAGCCAGCTTTTATCTGAGCAACTACCATCACTTGAGTATTAGCGAAAAAAGCGCTTATGGATTCGAGGGGGAAACAAAACCGGTAGGGCCCAACGATACTTCAGTCACGTTCACGGCCCAGCTCGAGAAGGGACCCATTGCCTTGCACACTTGGTTTCGCGGAGGCGACGCTCACAGGGGGAGTGGAACGGGAAGTACCATCCTCAGCGCGTACTATGTGTATGTAACTCGGAAGTAGACAAAGCGGATCATGAAAGAAATTTGAGCCACAGATCACGCAGATAGATCAGATGTTACACGACTCCATCCCATTTGTGTCATCGGAGAAATCTGTGGTTAAAAATAAAATACAATAGATTTGAAGACGTATAGCTTAACGATAGCTTTTATCCTCTCTTTAGTCCCCTTGATCGGGAACGATAGGCCTAATGTACTCTTCATCCCGATCGATGACTTGAATAGCTGGGTAGGCCACCTCGGCGGTCATCCGCAAGCGAAGACTCCGAACATCGACCGGCTCGCTAAACGGGGTGTTTCCTTCACCAAAGCCTACTGCAACGCGCCGCTGTGCAATCCCTCGCGCGTCAGTTTGTTCATCGGTCTCTTGCCCTCCAATACTGGGGTTTACGGAAACGGCGAGATGATGCGGGACAAGGTCCCCGATGCCGTTACTTTGATGCAGTACCTACGAGCGAAAGGCGGCTATTCAGTCCAGGGCAGCGGCAAGACGTTTCACGGCAGCTCAGCTTACGATCCAGATTCTTGGGACTATTACAACCAGCCAAACCGAAATAGGAGAATTCGAGGCGAGCGTGATGCGTATTTACCGGAAGAGGCTTGGGCCCCGTGGGGGCCGCTGGACGTCGACGAATCGGAGCTTTTCGATGTAAAGAATGTCGATTGGGCAATCGCCGAACTGGGCAAGTCGCATGATAAGCCCTTCTTCATTGCCTGTGGATTTACCAAGCCGCACATGCCTTGGTACGCGCCTCGAAAGTACTTCGACTTGCATCCGATCGAAGATATCATTCTGCCGGATACGCTGGATAATGATCGGGATGATCTGCCGTTTTGGGGCAAGAAATTCGCGATAGAGGTTCACGACGTTTCCGGGGCTCGCAATTTCGCCACCCATGGCGAGGACCACGATATGATTTTGAAGCATAGCCAATGGCCTCGGGCCGTGCAGAGCTATCTGGCAACGATAAGCTATGTCGACGCCCATGTCGGAAGATTGCTGGATGCCCTGGAAGCGAGCCCGCACGCAGACAACACGATCATTGTGCTATGGGGAGATCATGGTTGGCATCTCGGTGAAAAACAGCACTGGCGGAAGCACGCTTTGTGGGAAGTGACGACGCGAACCACCTTGGTGATCGCCGGGCCCGAAGGAGTGGCCGAGAACGAGTTGTGCGAGCGTCCGGTGAGTCTAGTCGACTTGTATCCCACTTTTTTGGAACTGTGCGGATTGCCTTCGCGGGACGAATTGGATGGTCAGAGCCTCGCGCCGCTGCTGAAGAATCCAATAATGGATTGGGAACGCCCCGTCCTAACAACCTTTGGATACCAGAACCATGCCGTGCGAACCGACCGCTGGCGCTACATTCGCTATAACGATGGAGGCGAGGAACTATACGATCACAATGCGGATCCTAACGAATGGAACAACCTGGCAAGCGTCCCCAAGTACAGGGATGTCATCGCGCGACTGAAACAATCAATGCCCAAGAAAAACGTTAATTAATGAAAAACCTGTTGGCATTTACTTGCAACCCAATCGTAGGAGCGGCTTTACGCCGCGATTCAAGTAAAGGAATGATCGCGGCGTAAAGCTCGCTCCCACGAACAAAAGATACCCGATAAAAGAACCCGCAGAACTAACAAAGTAGCCCAGTGCTTTAGCCTGAGTATTTATGAAACTTGCTCAGACTAAAGCGCCGAGCTACCTTCAATAAACCAATTTACGACAATGAAACCATACCGAATATTAAATTGCCTAACGGCGTTCGCGCTTTGCGCTCCGCTATTCGCTGCTCCCTTGAATCTCGTCAAAGACGAGGACGCGGAAACGATCAGCGTATTTCGATCGGGCTCCTCGGAGCCGATAATCGTGCAGCATGCTAGGGACGATCATCGACCCTATATGCACCCGATCGTGGCCCCCGACGGGAACGGTGTCCTTACTGAATACAGTCCCGGACACCACAAGCACCAGACGGGCATATATTGGGGATTTACACGGCTTAATGGACGCGACTATTTCCACAATCCATCTGGTGGATACTGGCAGCGGGTCGATTCCAAGGTACTCGTGGATTCC
>JAYZHU010000053.1:0-14642 GCA_036166175.1 Verrucomicrobiota bacterium
AATCTCATAGATTAGAAGCCCCTAAAGACTGTTTGAGTGTCCTGGATTTCAACGCGAAATCCGCCTCAAACACCTTTTGTAACGATGCCGTAACATAAGCGTTCGAGCTGTAACCTAGGCGTAACATTTCGCGTGTTTCAGTGCTTCAAGTGGCGCGGAATTGACACCAATTGGGCTCAAAATCGCCATTTTTGGGCAATCACGCTTTAAATACCTAATTGTAAACCCTTGTATCTGGCTAGAATTGTAAAAAGCCGGGTCTCGGAAGACATAAGCCAGCGGAAACCGAAAGACCGCTTCCGTTTAAGAAGCGGTCTTTGCAAAAGTGGCGGGATAGACGAGACTTGAACTCGCGGCCTCCTGCGTGACAGGCTCAGGTCGTTCGCAACGTCTTTGAAGATGCGTACAACTACATGAAGAACGGCACGCTGATTCGCCAAGTCATCAACAAAATCAGCGAGATCGACTTCAATAACACCCAGGACCGCCACACCTTCGGCAGTATCTACGAGCAGATTTTGAAGGACCTCCAGAGTGCGGGAAACGCTGGCGAATTCTACACGCCCCGCGCCGTCACCCAGTTCATCGTCAACCGCGCCGACCCACAGCTCAAGGAGACCGTCCTCGACCCCGCCTGCGGCACCGGTGGCTTCCTTGCGTGCACCATCGACCACAAAAAGGAACACTACGTCAAATCAGCCAAAGTCGAAGAGCTGATGGCGCTGTGCGACCAGCTCAAAGCGAGCCTCGCCACCGCCCAAGCCACCCAACTCAACCTCGCAGACAGCCTCGTCGAGCAGGCCATTGCATAGACTCTCAAAAGAAAACCCACGGTTAACCAGTGGTTAGCTTTGGGTTAACCCACCTGTTACGTTACGTTTTTGTTCTGTTTTGTTTGGTTTTCTTCTGTTGTTGTTCAGTTAAGTTTCTTTGCCGTTAAGGGTTACGTTGTAGTTTACCGTTTCGTTAACGTTGCTGGTTAAGGTTCCGTTCCTTTAATTATTAAAAAGGACAGTCCGCTAGAATGTCATTTGAACCATCAACAATCGGCTCGGCCTTTTCGTTTGGCCTACCACCTTTCCTACCATTCTTGCGATTCTTGATAAGATTAACGTTTTGAGTTTCCCAACTAACCATCCGGTATTTGCCTTCCTCTTTGTCCATAAGACCGGATGAAAGGAATGCTTCGAGTAATTTCTCAGGATTGATTTCATCGTAAACTTCGGCACCGCACATAAGAGCTATATCTTCGGCGTTAGTGGTCCCGAGGTATCCCTTGTCCACTTTTGTTTTTCGGGTGATGCCCTCCAATTCGCAACACACGTTAACGTAAAGTTCCATGGCTGCAGGGTGATTGATAGCCCGCTTGAATTTCTTCCATCCGTGGGAAGTTCTGAATTCAGGTGTAATATTCATCGTAAGTTTGGATATTGTATTATTGTGAGATTCGTTTGTTTTTTTCAGCAGTTGGAAAGTACGGACCTGGCCTTCGTTTTTTCCCAGACAGTGGCGGCGATTTTTGCCAATTTGCGCTCTTGAAGGGCTTTTGGGGTAGCGGTTGATACTCTGGTATAGGTGGACTCATCTGAACGGTTTCAAAGCCCCCTAATTCGAGTTTTTTGAACTCTATATCTGGGTAGCCAGTCTTGGCGAATATACGTTTGACCGATCGCTTGGCTTCGTAAGCCCCCGTGAACTCTCTTCGGAATATATAGCTGGTCCCCCAGCCGACAGTCTTCCAAGGAGATTTGGCGTCCCAGTCGCGTTTTTTCATATATTCAAGAAGCGGCGGGAAGTCCGTTTGGAAGCGGTACAGCCCGACGGTTGATTGCTCAGGGAATATAAATGAGCCGTAGGATCCCATCTTGGTCGACTCGCTAGGGTGTATGTTATTTGGCATAATAAGTATGGTGTGATTTGGGTATAATTTATCTGCGAAATGTCCGTACCTCGGACTATTCATAAGGCGCTGTTTGCGTGAGATATAGGTACCATCTCGGGGCCTTCGCCGGATGAGCGACCCCTCCCCCTGCAGGCTACCCGGGGGTGAATGAAAGCCTAGACCGTCAGACTCGCGACGAATTCGTCCAGATCGCTAAGGCGCAGGAGAATTCTTCTTCCCAATCGGGCCACCTTGATGTTCCCAAGAGCTATTTCTTCGCGAAGTTTACGCTCGGATATACTTAGGTAAGCCGAAGCTTCCTTTACATTCAGGACACGTGGAGGGGCAGATCTTATGCAGACAGTATGCTGATTTTTCATACATACTAAAATATAAGAGAGTCGAAGAGGTCGCGATTTAACTATTCTCCTGACTTTCTCCGGAAGTTTTCCGGATAGCGTCTTTGGGCACCATCGATTTCAGGCGCCCTTGTATGTGCTCAACAGCTTTGTCTTTGAAATCGGAATCAGTCGGATGCTCGAAGTCTATTTCCCCATGCCGCCTCGCGAATATCTTGGCAGCTTCCTTCTCAATCTCTTCGTCGCACACTTCCAGAGGTCGTTCTTTCGGATTTTCTCCCGAAGAAGCAGCGGCTCGTCGCTTAACGTTTTGCCTCGCTTCGTCCCTACAAATTTCAAGGTCAGGATTATATTCTCGTGCTAGGTTCTCCATATGCGTATCCGAGATGGGCCTTAACAAAGAGTACGCGCCTGAGTTCTTATCGTACAGCTTGCTCCTCCCGGACTGCATTTCGACTAGATCGATTTCAGCCTCTATTGTTTCTGAATCTACGTATTTGGATTTCTCGTCGAGAGTACGCAGGTTCCCCAATAGCCACAAACTGCGGTCCAAGAAAATCAGGTCGAATATCGCGTTGGCCCACTCACGAAGCACTGGCCCCTTTTTGCTAAGAGCGGGCTTATTCTTCCAAAAGTTAACAAGATACTTTTCTTCCGGGGTCCATTCGTGCTCAGACTTAGATTCGAACAATTCTGCATGCCAGTATTCGGGAAAGTCGTCCATACCCGACAATTGTCTGAACCGCCTCTTAACGAACTTTCCAATACGATCGTCTTTCGCTTTCAGCAGTTTACTTTGATTCGACCCAAGACCCATTTCATACAGGACGTACCTAACGTCCGCGGGCATATCCCGCTTAGACCACCCTTTGGAGATCGTTAACATGTGAGGCCAAGAGCGTTTCAAGTTGGCAAAGCTTTTCAACGCCTTGGGATTGACCTCTTCGGCTTCATGGAGTGCAGCTATCGCAGAACGGGCGACATTGTACAACGCTTCCACAGCTCGTTCAGCTCCGGGAGGGTGATTCTCCATCAGATCTAGAAGCTCAGGAATTGCCTTTTTCACAGGCTCCAGAATTTGGTGACATTCATCGGAGCCTTGCGGATCAATAATTTCCCAAGGGCTAGTCGACCATGTGTTCTCTTTAAGTTTCCTCATCCTCCAAACTCCACTAGCTTGGATCCGGTTATAGGCGGCTCAATCGAGAAGAAGGCCTGAGCAGCTTCTTTCTTAACAAGCCTGTGGTAATGGTCAAAAAGCACTTGGTCACTGGCTTTGTGACCCAGCTGCTTCGCGGTCTCAAAGGAATTATTGTGTAGAGCATAGTGATAACTGCCGAAGCTGTGCCGCATTGCATTTGTTTCCCAATCAGATACCCAACTTCCACTCTTATCCTTCTTCCCGAAACCCGAGAGCTTCAATAGCCTGTTAAATCTTATACGATACGCCTCGTGATTGTTAGCCTTCACTAGCCTCCCCTTTCGATCAGGAATGCTCGTAATCCATTTCACCGCGTTCCTTGGAATATCGACGTGGCGATTGCGGCGTTTCTTCGCTATTTCAAATGGTACCGTCACCTCAGGACGATTCGATTCAATATCGACAAACTCCCAATCAAGACTCAGCAACTCCCCAACGCGGATACCGCAAAACAATCCCAAGGTAACAGCGCCAAGTAGACCAAGTTCTGGATGCTTCAAGGCTCCTTCCAGCAAACGCCTTGCCTGACTTGGATTCAGGATTGAAACGTTCATTACTTCGGACTCATTGCCAACGAGTTCCTTCCTTTGGTTCGCCGTTAATCTTACCAGCGGGTTTTCCACAATGTACTTCCGCTGAAACGCTTCATTCAGCACTTCGGATATGACGGCCAAATAGTTTTTTACCGTTCTCGGCTTTAGCTCCAGCTCCTTTAACCACTCCACTATGGAGGAAAGCTCTAGCTCCTTGGCTGGCAGACCCTCGAACGCCTCAGAGAATTTGGATACCCTGTTTTTGAAATCCCTGTAACTCCTCTCCCTCAAATCTCCTCTGTCTGACCTAAGCTTTTTGCTCTCAATTAGTTCACTAGCCATCTGATCGACGGTTCGTTCCCCACCCTCTGGCCTGAGTCTCTTCAATGCGAACTCAAGCGCCTCGGTTAGGCCGACTCCCGACTCTCTCAACTTAGGAAGCCAGGATACAAATTCTCTTCTTTCAGCGTCAGTCGCTTTAAAATAATCCTCACCTTGCTTGCGAGCACCCTTCAACTGATCAGACGCCCATCTTTCAGCGGCACCTTTGCTCTGGAACTGTTTCCGTTTTCTCCCTGAGTCAGTTACTTTATTGGGAACCGTTACCAAATACGCAGAATAGGTTTTACTTTTGCCATCAAGGGGCTTGGTGGATAGGATTTCACGAATCCAAATCCCCGACTTCTTTGGATGCTCCCACTTTTTCAGGTTACCCGTGCCTGCTGCAGCCATACGCAGACTAAGGGCTACCTCGTGCAAAACTGCAAGCTGTTTTGGCAGGAAATAGACAGTATACTCCCTTAATCTAACGTAAGTCGTTGATAATCATGGTGCCCAGGGCGAGAGTCGAACTCGCACACCTCTCGGCACTAGAGCCTAAATCTAGCGTGTCTACCAATTCCACCACCTGGGCCTGTCAAATTCGAAGGCCCAAAGAGATGGGAATTTTATCCGATGGCAATCTATTTTTGTCTGCGGGTTCTAATTAAGCCTTTCGGCGATCTCCGCTACCATACGCTCAGATTCTTCCCAACCTTTGCAAGCATCCATAATCGACTGCCCGTATACGAGGTCTGTGCCCACTTCAACGCTCTGATTGCATTCTTTGAAGTGGCTTTCTATCATAAGACCAGCGATCAGGCTCGCGCCACCAGCAAACATCTGGACTACATCTAGGGCATTCCCGCTTTGCCGCCGAAAGTCTTTTTGCGAATTGGCATGTGAACAGTCCATTACAATGGGGCGTTCCGGGGAGCTACTGGATAATCGGGTTCGGACCTCTTCAATCGCTGCCATACACAAGTTAGGGCCAGATCGTCCGCCTCTCAGGCAGACATGGGAAAAGGGGTTGCCAGGAGTTTCGAGAATAGCAGGCCTCCCCTCCCCGTCGCAAACAAATGCAGTGTGTGGATAACGGGCGGCTTTGATGGCGTTGATAGCGCTTTCTAGGCTACCGTCCGTGCCATTCTTAATACCCACCGGCATTTCCAAGGTGGATGCTAGCTCCCGATGAATCTGACTTTCTACCGTCCGGGCCCCAATTGATCCGTAAGCGATGCAATCATCGAGGTATGAGGCGACTATCGGATTAAGAAACTCGGTAGCGCAAGGTACGCCAAGCCGGGAGATCTTGCAGAGGAGTTCTCTAGCTAGCCGTAATCCGGACGGAGATGCGGGCAGTCCCGAGATATTTTCGTCATAAATAAGTCCCTTCCAACCCAATGCGGTTCTCGGTTTTTCGAAGTACACCCGCATGATGACCACCAGCTGATCGGCAAAGGTGTTCACCAGGCCTCTCAGTCTGGAAGCGTACTCGATTGCTGCTTCGGGATCATGTATCGAACACGGACCAGAAAGCAGGATGAGCCTTTGACGATCCTCTCCTGACAATATCCGCTGAATATCGTGCCGAGCCCGGGCAACCGCCACATCGGCATAATCCGATAAGGGCATTTCCTTTTTCAATTGGTTCGGAGTTACGATGGGCTGCGTCCTCGAAAGGTTTATTGCCAGTCCAGCTGGCTCGGGGGGTATATCTAGATTTTTCATTTATTCCTTGTTGCCGTTGATTAACGCGAAAAGCCCTGGGCTCCAAATGGGTCCCAGGGCTTTTCGTCGATGTGATCGCTGAATTTTATCCGCGCTCAGTCAACCTCTGGGAAATTCCAGAAGTAGAAAAACCAAAAATAGTCTCCGAATTTTGAGGGCGAACGCATTAAGGAAGAAGATTCAGCTGGATTTCCCTAAGTGTAAACCAAATTCTCGTGCTTGCCCTGAAGCGTAGCGATTTCCCCGATAAATAGGTATCAACGCATCTAAGCTCTATCCTCTAAGAGAGTATCCAACGAATCCGAATGCGCGTCGTAGCAGGCGTTTTTGATTATTTGAGCGCCCCCTGGGAACCTGTCGATAATTTGTGAATCCCCTTACCCGAAATTTTCCACTCGCCATTGCTCTCTGGGGACATTCTCTCGAAGGACACTAATTTGTATGCTGGAGAGGACAACACTGGACAAAATACTGGGGGTACTTGCGGCCGTCGCGATTATTTCTTCCCCGATCGCAACCGCGTCCACTCCTGACCTAGCCAGCCAACTTCCCGAAACTTCCCTAAATGGCTTAACCAACCTTCTGGACGTCGCAATGACAGGAGCTGAAAGCCTTCAAATGCGCGAAATCGTCGAACAAGATTTCGAGGGGCGCCGATTTACCGCCGCCGCGCCCCAAAAACTGCAACTCAGAGGAAGCGCCAACTACCGAAAAGAGTATGATTTTGAACGGGAAGAAGACGAGCTAGGTGATCGATTGGCTTACTCCCTGGCCCTCTCCAAGACGGTATATCACTGGGGGGCTTTGGAAGCCAATCGGAGAAAAGGGGAGATAAACCTAGAAATGGAGGAGCTGAGCACCTTCGAAGCTTACCGAAGACTCGCCTTAGACGTCCGCAGGCGATACCTGCAAATTGTGGTGGCCAACCGTGATCTTGAACTTAAGCAAAAAACCCTGGACCGGAGAAGGGCCAATCTCGAACTGGAGCAAAAGCGACTCGATGCGGGAACAGCCTCGGTAGTTCAAGTGTACAACCTGGAAATACAAGCGAACGCTGCAGAGCTGGATTTGCTGAAAGCCGAAAATAGCTTCAATGATCAAGTGGATGGCCTAGCTCGGCTAGTTGGATCAGATTCACAGCCGATAATCGATACGCTGCCTACGGAAGTGCCTGAACCAACCACGCTGGACGAGCAACAGGTAGCCTCGCTTAACGGACTATTCGAGCAAGGCTTTTCAAAAAATCTATCGATCAAGCAACGCCGCAAGTCTATTGACTATTATCAAGAGGATCTGCACATCGCTCAGCAGCGTAATAAACCAAAATTCGGCATTTCCCTTGGAGTTACTCAATTTGAGCTCGACGAGGCAGGTAGGAATCGAGCCCAAGAGATTCTCTTCGGAGGGGTTTCGGTGTCTTGGAACATCTTCGATAGCGGAACCACGAAAGGAAGCGTCGTTTCCGCTATGGCTCGCATTGAACAAATGAAACGGCTATTCGAAACCGCGAGATCGGACTATCTTTACGAGCTCGAGCGGGCCCAGAAATTGCTCGATCTCAATCGCCGCATTCTCGAACGAGACGAAGAGGCTCTCAAGCAAGCCCGTAAGCGAATCGGGGAAATGCAGGACGAGGTCGACGAAGGACGAGCTCCCGCATCTAGCCTGGAAAACGTGATCATTTCTTTGGCATCCCAGGAAGTCAGGACTAATCGTTCACGGTCCGAATACCACAACGCCATCGCGAATATGACATCGCTCCTCGGCCTTGATCCGCTAGCCCAGAAATTCATCGAGAGGCGAACTCACTAGTATCCAAAATCGAAAACGCCAGAATGAAAATAGCGACTGTATTCAAAATTCTGATTCCGACAGGGATCGTCGTGGCGATCGGGGCATTTTTGCTAACGAAGTCCGTCCCCACGGCTGCTGTATCCGAAACGCGTAGAGGCACCGCGGTCAACGCCGTCCCTGGAACGGTCATTGTTCTCGCTGAACAAGAAATGCTAATCCGAGGCGAGCATGGAGGCCGCGTTGTCACATCGAATTTCGAAAAAGGCGGAACCGTAAACGAGGGAGACATGCTCATCCAATTGGATACGGGAGACATCGATCTCGATATCGAAAGATCCGAAAACGAATACGATCGGGCTAAGCGGAATCTGGAGATTCGCTCTCCATTGCAGCTGTCTCTCGATACGAGTTTAGACACGCTGAACGACTTGAAATTCCGCTTCGAGAGAGGCGGCGTCCCGGAGCTTGATGTTACCAAAGCCCAACGGGCCGTGGATAAAATAAGGGACGATATCGCTAGGGAGGACTTGAAAAACGAGGCTTCGCTGCAGAATTTGGAGAATACTCTAAAACGCCTGAAGAGGCAAAAGGAGCAGATGAAAATCATATCGCCTATAGACGGTATCGTTACTGAAATTTACGCCTACGAGGGAGATTTGATTGGAGGCGGTGCCACCCTCGCCAAGGTTGTTTCCCAAACTCGCATCGTAGAAGTCAAAGTAAGCGAAGAGCACTTCGTCGGACTCGAGGTTGGCATGCCAGCCCAAGTAGCCTTCCTCGGAATTGATGGCGAACAATTCAAAGCCAAAGTGGAAAAGATTATCCCCGTCGCCGATTCAAGCACGCAACGATTCCCGGTTCATCTGGAGGTCGATATTGCCCGCACGCGACTCGACCCTGGACTCACGGGCGATGCCACAATCACCCTGGACGAGCGAGAGGACGCTTTGCAAATTCCTCGACAAGCAGTCGTCAGCAACAGTGTACTGGTCGTTAATGATGGAGTCGTAGAGCGCCGAGAAATAGATACGGGCTACACGAGCATAACTGCGATTGAGGTCCTCGGCGGTCTACAGGACGGCGATCAAGTAATTGTCGAGGACCTGCATTTATTCGACAATGGCGATCGCGTTAAAGTCGAAGCAAGACAATAGATCCTACTTTCAAAGTATTCGTATCTAAAGATAAAATACTCCCTCTCTAGTTTGACCCTTGGCAAGGGAGTAAGAGGAACAAAAGCCAAAGCAAAATAAACCGATGCGCTCTTCTCGAATCGAAATTGCAAGCGCGGCGTTCCTCTCTTGCATCATTCTGCTGGTCTTTTCCACTCAAATTCTATCAGGGATTGACCATGCCTCGCGCGGACTCGTCAAGGAGCGAACTATGGTCGTTTCAGCCCATCCTCTGGCTTCGGAAATAGGCGTTGAAATCATGAAACGCGGAGGAAATGTGGTCGACGCGGCGGTAGCCGAACATTTTGCCCTGGCAGTCGTTTATCCAAACGCGGGCAACATCGGCGGAGGCGGATTCATGGTTTACCGAGGCAATGACGGGACTGCCCTGAGCCTCGATTTTCGAGAAACAGCGCCTGCCCTAGCCCACCGCGATATGTATCTCGATGAAGATGGGAATGCCCGCTCAGAATGGAGCCGATTGGGGCACCGAGCTGCTGGGGTACCCGGTTCGGTTGCCGGAATGTTTGCGGCTCACGAGAGGCTTGGGAAGCTTCCAATGAAGGTCCTCATGCAACCTTCAATCGATCTGGCAGAGGAAGGCCATGTATTGACCGCTGCTGTATCTACAGGGTTGAATCGATTCAGTGAGGTCATCGATCGGCATTCCACTCAGCCGTCCGTGTACGGTTCCAAATCTGACTGGAAGGAAGGAGATTGGATAAAACATCCAGAACTAGCTGATACGCTGCGTTTGATTCGAGACCATGGAGCGGCTGGATTTTATGAGGGAGATACGGCAAAAAAAATCGTTTCTGAGATGGAGCGCGGCGGCGGACTGATCAGCCACGATGATCTCCGAAACTACCGGGCCAAGTGGCGAGATCCGATCATCAGTGAGTACAAGGAGTATCGGTTGATCACAATGGGACCCCCTTCGAGCGGGGGTATTGCCCTGTCCCAACTGCTAACGATTGTCGAAAATTTTCCTGATCGCATTGCCAAAGGATTTCAGTCGGTTGATGCGGTTCACCTGATGGTCGAGGCGGAGAGAAGGGTCTAAGCAGACCGTGCCGAACATCTAGGAGATAGCGACTTTTATCCTGTTCCTATCAAAGGCCTCTTGGATGTGGACTATCTGTTGAAACGCATGTCGAACTTCGACGCAGAAAAGGCTTCCATTAGCGAAAATATTTCTGCAGGCGAACCCGCGGGGATTGAGAGCGAGGAAACGACCCATTTCTCTATCGTGGATGCCGAGGGGAATGCCGTGTCCATCACGACTACGATCAACGTATCTTACGGCAACAAGGTGGCCGTTGGCGGCGGCGGCTTTCTTCTAAACAATGAGATGGACGATTTAAGTGCGAAGCCTGGCGTGCCAAATATGTTTGGATTTATTGGAGCTGAGGCCAATGCGATCGAGCCGGGCAAGCGAATGCTGAGTTCGATGACCCCAACCATTCTCGAAAAAGAAGGGGCATTGTTTATGTTATTGGGAACGCCTGGCGGCTCGACCATAATCACCTCAGTCTTTCAAGTTGTTCTCAATGTTCTGGAGTTCAACATGACGATGCAAGCCGCCGTAAGCGCTGCCCGGTTTCATCACCAGTGGAAACCGGATGCGATACAGGCCAGTCGAGATGCCTTAACGGCGGAAACGCGGGCAAAGCTTAAAGAAATGGGTCATGAGATGAGCGAGCGTCCTCCCATCGGTCGAGTGGACGCGATCCTCATGTTGCCCAACGGCCGCCTCGAAGGAGGCGCAGACCCGCGAGGGGATGATGCCGCATCCGGATTCTAGAAATTGACCTATTTCCAGAGAGGCGAATCGTAGACACCGCTGTCGAATAAGGTCTGGATCTCCTCTTTTACCAAGGGTAGGTCTTCCCTATGGGTCACGCCCAGCCAACGACTAGAGCAGTCAAGGATCTTCGCCTTGGCCTGGCCGGCTCGAATAAGCGCATCTACCGCGAACGGGAGATAGAATTCACCACCCTGCTCGGGATCATAGGCGGAAAGAAAATCGGATAGCAATCCCTCAAGAGTCGAAAGAAACGCTAATGGAAATCCCCAGCAGTTTAGCGAAACTCTAGCACCAAAGTATAGTTTTACCTCCTCACCGGCATCGTTCACTCCCAATATCTCACTCGAGTCCGATGATCGACTAATATTAGTGTGTTCTTCAACCGATTTCAAGGTCGCGTCCTCATCAGCGTGGCAAATCCCTCGAGAAACCGATCCGTGTCTGGACAGCGTCTTCTCTAGCTCATATCCAACCAGAGCATACTCATTATCATTGGGCGGCCCGCTAAGGAACTCGCCTAGCGACTCGAAGGCACTGCGACCATAGAAATCGTCGGCATTAATCACAGCGAATGGCTCCAATATCGAATCTCTAGCGGCATAGACCGCATGGCCAGTGCCCCAAGGCTTTGATCGTGCTTCCGCCAATTCAGATCTGGAAGGCAAATCCTGTAATCTTTGAAACGCGAACTCCACATCGATGTGATCCGAGTAGCGCCGCTTTACAGCCTCAAAAGCCTCCGACATTTCTTCTCGAATCACGAAGACCGCCTTACCAAATCCGTTCTGCACGGCGTCGTGCACGGAAAAGTCGAGAATCCATTCGCCACTTGGCCCGATAGGTTCGACCTGTTTCAGACCTCCAAATCGGCTGCCCATTCCTGCTGCCAATACCAGCAATGACGGTTTCATGCCTTGTTTGTCTGCCTTTCCGCCCATGCTTTGCAATGGCGAAATCCAGTTTTGAAGCGATTCACGGCGTGCCCATGGAAAACCGGGCTTGCCACAGCAAATGCCCATACCTACCTCTGGGAAGTTAAAACCGCTATGGAATCGAAATACCTTGGCAAACAGGTAGCCCAACCGATTGAGGAATTGGATTTCTTCCCTGCCCCTGACGGGATCGGGAGCATCACGTTGACCTCGGATGAAGTTGCCAGTTCTTGCCCTATTACCGGACAACCCGATTTCTACACCGTTAAGATCGAGTACCGTCCCAATGAACGCTGCATTGAATCCAAGAGTCTGAAACTCTTTTTATGGCGTTTCGCAAAGACGCCGGCATTCGCGGAGAAACTGGCTGCTGAAATCAGGGATCGAGTAGTCCGAGATATCGTCCCGATGACCTGTCGGGTTACCACGATCCAGAAACCGCGTGGCGGCATCAGCATCGAAACCGTGGCAGAGTATCCAAACCCCGAGTGACCAATGACTGATTCAAAAGGGTCTAACGTATGAACTTTCTGGATAAGCTCGAGAGGAGATTCGGGGCGCTGGCGATCCAAAATATCGCCATCTACATTGTGGCCGGGCAGGTAGGCGTCTGGCTTCTATCTTTTGGCTATGTAAACTCCGACGGCTCGAACGCTCTGTTAGAAAGAATGCTGTTCGATTCCAGCCTCGTGCTGCAGGGCGAGATCTGGCGTATTTTCACGTTTCCACTCATACCCCCTTTCGCCCATCCCATATTCCTTATATTCGCTTGGTACATATTCTATATGATATCCAGTGCCCTGGAGAGCCAATGGGGCGCTTTCCGACTCAATCTCTACATGATCATTGGGGTGATTCTAGGCATGGCAGCCGGTTTTCTCTTGCCGGGAGTTCCCATCTCCAACGCGATCTGGGGGCAAACGATTTTCCTGGCTTTCGCCTACCTCTTCCCGGATTTCGAACTGCGGCTGTTTTTCATTCTACCTGTTAAAGTGCGGTGGCTTGGCTGGATCGCATGGGCATATCTCGCTCTTCTGTTTTTCTCGAATCCTTTCTGGCAAACGAAAGTCTTCCTCATCGCTAGTGTATCCAATTATTTCCTATTCTTCACCAAAGATATCCTGCATACGTTCCAATCGAAAAAGCGGATCGCTAACATGAAGGCCGAGAAAGACAAATTCGAGGCGGAGGCTTTCCATACCTGCTCTGTCTGCGGAGCGACCGATAAATCCCATCCAGACCGGGACTTCCGCTATCGTGATGAAAGCTGCATTTGCGAAGTTTGCCTCGAAAAGGAAAAGACGGCAACTCAGGAAGAGGCCTAGCTTTCAAATCCGACTATTTTCAATCCGTCGCGGATGCTAGAATTTATCTATCCTCTGAATACGCGAAAGCTTAATTAGTAATCGAGGGTAGGAGCGGATTTATCCCGCGATGATCAGGATAGCGCGGGCAATGCAATCGCGGGATAAACCCGCTCCTACAAGCTTCCTAACCACACGGTTATCGACCGTAGACTCGAAAACAATAAAACTGGTTCGAGCGTTTTTCGGCTGCTAGGGGACTAGCAACCCCACCACGCTCAAAGCAATCGAAACGCCAAAAGCTTAAACTAAGAAATCCTAGTTCCCAATATATCCCCCATTTTAGCGTAGACCTCTGTCGAATTCGCCGAATGGCTGATCAAGTCTTCTGCCAACTGCACACGACCTTTCTCGAAAATGGTCACTACGCACGAACCTCCGAAGGCAAAATACCCAAGCTCACTGCCCTTGCTCAATCTACCTCCTTCTTGAACAGTCATGTGGATACGACCTACGCACGTCGCCCCAATCGGGACGAATGCTACCATGCCTAAATCTTGGGTTTCTATAACGGCTAGAACCCGCTTATTGCTCCAAAGGTAAGACATGCGGTTTCTAAGGGCTATTGGGCTCACACTGTAAAGGGGCCCCGGAATCTGCTCGATCTGTGTCAATTTCCCTTCAACTGGGGAGTGGAAGCGGTGGTAATCGACGGGGCAAAGCCTAGAAATCACCATAGATCCGCCCGCAAACCGCTCTGCCCGCTCCGCGCTTCCTAGAAATCCTGGCAAATCGAAGCTCTGCCCCTTGGCGTAAATCCGTTCCACTCTTGATAGGTCAGGGATTGCTAGATGCCTTCCATCGGCAGGGAGCGCGACTACGCCCTCATCTTCAGCGATAGGCCGAGCGCGCGGCCCCAATTCCCGGTAGAAAAACTCGTTGAAAGTCCGGTATCCTTCCGAGGCCTGGCGATAATCGTCCATGGCAATCCGGTATTGTTCAATAAAGGGTTCGACCTTATCTCGACTTGTTGGGCGGTCCATTCGCCAACCATACCAGGCACTGAATAACGAACGCTTAACCAGGAGCCAAAGAGCTAATCGCCCAAAAGGGTTTTCGTAGGTCCATCGCAAATACGACTCGCCATAGATCGACTCCGACTCAATCGCTTCGGTATATCGATTGTAGAACTGGATCGGATTGGCCAAAATCTAAGCGTTAGGGCTAAACTGTTCCGGGAGTGCGAGCAAAAGGAATGACATCGCGAATGTTGGCCACGCCCGTCACGAACATTAGCAAACGCTCGAATCCCAAGCCGAAACCAGCATGGGGAACACTTCCAAATCGCCTAAGATCCAAATACCAGCTGTACTCCTCTCGGCTAATGCCGTGCGTTTTCATATTTTCGAGAAGCCGTTCCAATCTCTCCTCCCGTTGGCTTCCACCGATTATCTCGCCGATTCCCGGTACGAGCACGTCCATTGCAGCTACGGTTTTGTCATCATCGTTGCTTCTCATATAGAACGGTTTCAAGTCTTTGGGGTAATCGTAAACGGTCACCGGGCTCTTGAAATGCTCCTCGGCTAGGTAACGCTCATGCTCGGACTGC
>JAYZHU010000054.1:0-15594 GCA_036166175.1 Verrucomicrobiota bacterium
ATCAATCCTCCCGCTAATGACCCAAAAATCCCCCACTTCGTTCCACCAAACCAATTTGAACCCATTGCCGTCGCGAAAAGATCGACTACGCGATCCACGACCATCAGAATCCCGAGCGCTCCAATGCTCCACCATGCGAAAAATTCCGGCATCATAAGCTTGTGGATCAACGCTCCCAGGAAGAAGACGATCGCCCCGGGAATGACAGGGACAAGCACGCCCAAAAGCCCTAGGGCGGTAGCGGTTGCCAAAACTCCCCAAGCGATAAACAGCCAAATCCATGGCCAAGCGGTACCCCACCAACCAGCAATGTGGCTCATCCATTCGCTCCAGAATCCACTGGCAATCAGAAAATCCATAGCTATCTCTCCAATTTGAGGGATCCCTCCGCAAAGCTAAAGTTGCAGCGTCGGTCAGGATTCTCCAAGTACCAATATTCTATGCCTCGCCCCATTGGATGGACAAAAAAAGACCCCGAGCTCGGAAAACTCAAAATCGAAGCTCGATTTTTTGGGCCTAGACTGACGTTCCATCAGCAAGCCGGACGATTCGAGCCCTGGGAATCCTTTGAACCAATCGAAGAGGATTGGGATACACTGAACGAGCTAGCGGAAAACAAATTCCGCCGCGGCAAAATGCAAGAAAAGCAAATGCGCATAATTAGAGCTCGAGGCGAGAAGCTATGAAGCCGCAACCCTACTAGACCGAGACCAATAAAATGCGGCGGTAGCCCCGCAAACGATCCAGGAAATCACGGCCGCTAACGCGTAAAACGTTCCAACAAAGCGAGGAGATGACTGGATAATCCACGTTCTCATGTCCAATGGGTAGAGGTTTAGAACATCGCTAACTGGCGGACGCATTAGTAACTCTATTACAACAGTAGGCTCCAGTGTTAGCGACTGGTAAGCCAGATAAAGGCTAACGCTAGCGGCTAATCCCATTTGGTTGAATGCCATTCTTCGACCTTGCGACCGGTCCCCATTCTCTCTTGCGGTCTTGCGAAACCGCAGCTCCAACGATCCGTGCCCTAAGATGGCCGAGGAAATGAGAACACCTTCCAAAGAGCGAGGAATGGCGGCGATCAGAAATGAGACCGTTCCCGCAACAACCAAGCTCCAGCCATTGATTCCCGAAAGGGCCAAAAACACTCGGTCCTTTTTTGTGGCAGCCATTTGCCCTTCTCGATGATCGCCATTAGCCATCTATCCTCTATTGCCTATCGCCAACCTCAACTTTAACACCACCGCCGGGATTTCGCCTATCAGCTACAAATACTCAACTTTAAAACCCTTTAAGCATAGAGGAAATTATCCGATCAGGTGTGCGTGTACACGGCTAACGCATCTTTCGACTCCACCAGTTTCGTCAAGCCTGGCGATCTAAGAGTAGCCGCGAGCGAGTTGCCCCCTTCTCCCCAGGTTTTTGGAAAGCTCGGAAAATTGCTCCGCGACCCGAACACTGGGCTCAACGATATCACCGAGCTTGTTAACACTGACGCTTCTCTAACGACTCGGGTTCTTAAACTCAGCAACAGCGCCGCCTTCGCCCAAGGCATGGCCTTTGACAATCTAGACGATGCTATAAACCGCATCGGATTTCGCAAAGTCTTCAAATTTGTCGGGGTTGCCGCCGCTTCAGACCTGTTTACCGTACAGAATCAGACCTATCAAATTTCCGGAACGCGATTATGGGAGAACGCATTGGCTTGCGGCCTAGCTATGGACCAGCTCGTGGGCAAAGTCGGCTACGACGAGCAGGACATGTTCACGCTAGGGCTGCTGCGATCCATCGGCAAAATGGCAATCGAACTCTGCCTGTCTAAAAAAGCAAACGCTCCACACTATCCCCTCGCCGAGCAGCTGCCCATATTGGAATGGGAAGCCAGTACGCTGGGAATCACCAACCCAAAGGTCGCGAGCTTTTTGCTTGCTTCGTGGAACTTCTCCGAATCTACCATTCAGTCAATCCAGCTCCAGTATCTCGACAGCGATCCCGAAAGCGGCAGCGGGGAATTCCTACTTCTAAATCTAGCTTGCTTCATCGTTGAAAAAATCTACACGGGCTTGCCAGGAGTATCTGGATACTGGAAGCCGGTCCCCTTCTACTGCGAACGACTAGGCCTGCAAGTCAACGATCTCGAGCAGGTCCTAGGGAGCGTCCGGAAACGGCTCGACGAAACCCTGCAAAACATCAACGACTGAACTCAACTCAGGCGCCACTTTTCTTAGGCTCGTCTTCTTCATACTCGTCCAAGTCAACAGCCGACCCCTCATCTTCAGAAGCCTCAGACTCGCTTTCTTCCTCAGGTTCTCCATCGAAATTCTCCTGGCCGCCATCCGGCTCTGCAGAAACGGGAGCCTCTTCAATTTCTGAATTCTCGTCCGCCGAATCGCTCTCGCCATTCTCATCACACCCCAAAGCCAAATTGCCACCCTCGAGGGCAGCTCCCTCATTCACCGGTTTCAGATCGTCCTTGAGAAATTCGACTATCTTTTTGGCAATATCCGGAAGGTCTTCCTCTACGGGCGATACTTGAACGTAATCGAAACGCCTGCCAGAATCCGGGATAGTCACGTTGTAGATCATACAATCGCCCTGCTCGTCCCGATAGACGGACTTGATTCCTACGATACACCAAACGGTCGCGCCTGAAACGGGCGGATACAAATAGACATCGAGCTGCTTGCCACCGAGATCAATGAAGCGGGTAAACCGCATCTCGCTGCGATCACTCACCTCTTCAAGGTATCGCGTAATCTCTTTCTCAATCGCTTCCGCGATTTCTATGGCCGTGACCTTCATTGTCGTTCAATTAAAACACTGCTATTATCCAATTCGAATTAAGGATAGCGTGAAATAGTCCTTAACCATTTCCACTCTTTCGCTCTCCACCAGCGATCTCCCGAACAATCTCCGCTGATAGATCCACGAAGTCCAAACCGGCAATATCCGTAGTTTGCTTGGGCCTGCCATTAATGCCATAGGCGGCATTCAAAAAGCCGATCAGCACCAGCCCCATGGAAACAGCCATGTTTCCAACCATGTACTGAAACCACATCCCGAATACGAAAAGCAATCCCCCCAGGACGATATACACTACCTGAAGCGCCGGGGGAAATGTTTTGATTCTAAGCTTCTTGATGTCGTCGGGCTCTATTTTCGTGCACTTTTGGCTAATACGCTTTTGGCAAAGCTCAACGCCTGCCTTTATAACGCGTTTCTCGATGTAGGACCTAGCCATAACCCGAATTCAAACGCCAATAATCCGCAAGTCAATCGATCCCTTGCAAGACAAGGATCATCTGCAACTCCAATGATCAGCGGACTTAAGTCATCAAAGTCGACGCGATAATGGCCGTCATATAGCAAGCCACCATACCGCCGAGCAGCGACCGCAGTCCGAACTTCAGCAAGTTAGGGCGCTGTGAAGGCTCGATAGCGCTGATCCCGCCGATTTGAATTCCCACTGAGGTCAGGTTGGCGAAACCGCAAAGAGCATAGGTCGCTATGACGGCGGTCTTGGAATCCTGGAAGACTCCCGATGCCTGAAACTCCGCCAAATTGAGGTAGGAAATAAATTCATTGAGAACCAACCGTTCGCCAAGCAATTGGCCGACAATCAGACAATCTTCCCACGCCACCCCTATCAGCCAGGCAAATGGAGCGCTGACTATTCCTACCAGAAAGGAAAAGTTGAATGCTTCGAATCGACCATCTGTGACACTCACCACCCAGCTGTTCAAGCCACTCCATTCTCCAACTCCCGCCGAAACCATCCAATTGAGCAGATAAACCAATCCCGTAAATGCGAGGAGCATACCACTGACATTTAAGGCCAGCTTGATGCCATCGGTAGTCCCGCGAGTCGCGGCATCAAGTAATCCCCCCGAAGCCGCATCGCTGGGAAAGGCCAGATTGGCGTCAAGCGATTCCACCTGAGGGACGAGCATCTTGGATACTACCATGGCCGCCGGGGCGCTCAGCAAAGACGCCGTCAGGAGATGCTGCCCAAAAGCGATCGTTTCTGTCTCTGATCCGCCTCCTAGCACGCTCATGTACACGGCCAGGACACCACCAGCTATCGTCGCCATGCCACCAGTCATCAAAGCCATGACTTCCGAGTAATTCATGGACTTTAAATAAGGTTTGATAACCAAAGGAGCCTCCGTCTGTCCGATAAAGACATTGGCGGCGGCAGCCAGGCTTTCCGCTCCGGATAGCCTCATACTTCGATTCAACAGCCAAGCGAATACGAATACGATGAGCGGTAGAACTCTTAAGTAGTAAAGGATCGCCGACAAGGCGGAGAAAAAGATGATGGTAGGCAGAACGGTGAATGCGAATCCGAAAGCCCCCGTCTCATCACTGGCCAATTTTCCAAATACGAAAGCCGCCGAACTGCTGCTAAAACCGACTAGCTTGCTGAAGAACCAGGAAACCGACCGAGTCGCTTCATGGAAAAACGGGATCCGAAGTATCAGTATCGCCAAGACGATTTGCAGAGCCAAGCCATAGCCCACGAGCGACCAGCGAATCCGGTCGCGACGCTCGCTCATTCCATAGCAAAGCAGAATCAAAGCGCTCAGACCGAAAGCAGCTCGAATCAATGGGGTCCAATCATCCATTTCCATCCGCTATGAACCAGAACCAACGGAAAGTCTAGAACGGATCACTTATCGGGATGAGTCCCTCGAACATGCAAACGAAATCATGATAGCTCCAATAACCTCCATTAGCCCGGCTCTGGGGCGTTTCATCGATCGCTGGTATCTAAATTGGCCGCTGCGAATCACCCAATTCGTATCCAAATGTGTTTCACATATTGACCTACAACTAAATAGACGCAAAAATATCAGATCCGAGTTGGCTCTTCGTGCTTCAATAATTGCGTTGTATCGGAAATCCGTTTGACCGTATGTCGAAAGCATTTGAACCTGTTCCATCCTTTTCGACCTCAACTAGCCACCGCTTGAGTCGGCATGGAATGAGCGATTTACCTCAATTCACTTCTGCAAAAGGTCCCAGAAGGTTGTTTCGAAATCGTGAATTCACCCTAGCAAGCCATCGACATCTTGCGGTTTTTGGATTCTCCTCTTTCTAAAATGTCCTACACATACCGAAGTGCTATTAGCAGGTAGGGCTGCTTGTCCCTGAGCAGCCGAAAAACGGTCGAACCAGTGCGGCCGCCAAGGGACACGCAGCCCTACCATTAGACTTATTGAACGCTTTCAAGCAAATCGGCCAAGCCTGAATAAAACCAATCGCAACATGCAGAAACCTATCTTCAACTGGCTGGATCATAGAGCATCGGGCGTGCTCCTTCACCCGACTTCGCTCCCTGGCGACTATGGCATTGGCACTCTTAATGATCATTGCCTGGAGTTCATCGACTTTCTTTCCGATGCCGGCTTCACCTACTGGCAAGTTTGCCCTCTTGGCCCTACCGGATTTGGAGACTCGCCCTACCAATCCTTCTCATCCTTTGCCGGCAATCCGTACCTCATCTCCCTTAAAGCTATTAACGACCATGGGCTGTTGGACCCAGCGATCCTCGAAGACCTTTCCACTTTGCCGAAATCGATCGTCGACTACGGGGCTCTGTTCAATGCCAAGTGGCCCATCCTTAATGCAATCTACAATACCTACATCAAGAATTCCTCCATCGAACTGCCCTATGGCGACTTTGACGAGTTCTGCAGCCAAGAGGCTTCCTGGCTAGAACCCTTTGCCTTTTTCCAAGCTCTAAAAAGCCACTTCAAAGGGGCTCCCTGGCACCAGTGGCCCGCGAAATACAGGGACTACGACAAGGCCATAAAAGCGACCACGACTAAAAAGCTGGGCGATGAGATCGAAGCCCAGAAATTCTACCAATACCTGTTTTTCGGCCAGTGGAGACTCGTTCGCGAACATGCTGCTTCAAAGGATGTTCGTATTATCGGAGACATACCTATCTTCGTAGCTTTGGATTCCGCGGATGTCTGGCGGAACCAAAGCTATTTTCAAATCGACTCAAAAACGTCAGACCCCATCGCGGTCGCTGGTTGCCCGCCAGACTACTTCTCCGAAGATGGACAATACTGGGGAAATCCGCTCTACGATTGGCAGGCCCACGAGAACGATAGCTACTCCTGGTGGATCGAACGCCTTAAAGCTAGTTTGAAAATGCACGATGTCTTGCGTATCGACCACTTTAGAGGATTCGATTCGTATTGGAGCATCCCATACGGTTCCAAGACCGCTAGAGAAGGTGAATGGATAGACGGCCCAGGAATTGGTTTCTTCAAGAGGGTAAGAGAGGAAATTCCAGATTGCCAATTGATCGCCGAAGATCTCGGCGAACTTACCCCCAGCGTTCGATCGCTCCGTGAAGCCACCGGTTTGCCTGGCATGTCGATTCTGCAATTCGCTTTTGGCAGCGAGGGAGACAATCTCTATTTACCGCACAATGTGCTCCCGAATACAGCATTGTATCCCGGAACTCATGACAATGACACCAGCATTGGCTGGTACCGCTCCACCAACGAGATAACTCGCGACCATGTCCGCCGGTACATGGATGTTAGCGGGGAAAACATTGGTTGGGACTTTATTAGAGCCGCCTACAAATCAGTGGCGAAATTGGCGATCATTCCTCTGCAAGACCTCATGAGCCTGGACAGCGACGCCCGCTTCAATTCACCCGGACAAGCCATGGGCAATTGGCAATGGCGCTACCAGCCTGAGCAGCTGAGCACGCTTTACGGCGGAACCACCCAATACCTGAAAAGCCTCGCTGAACTATACTATCGAAAAGGGAAACCTGAAACTGGTGAGAGCTGACCGGATATCTAAGTCGGGCCGTTTGTCCTCGAACGGCAGCGGCAATACTATCAACCCTGTCGCTTGGGGACAAGCCACCCTACAAATTATTAAGCAGGCGCTAAAACAGCTTCGTATCCGGAATTCCATCTTCGTCATAGGAAACGAATTCCTCGATAGCCGAGCAGACCTTTTCACTTTCGTCATCCAGTGTATAATGGCCTGCTTCCGCGTAATGGACCACCATTGCTTGAGGTATAAATCGTTTCCAGCGATCCATGAAATGATCTGTAAAACAAAAGTCCTTTCCGCCCCAGAACAGGGCCACCGGTTTTTCTCGCAACTGCAGAAGCCCATTCTCGATTTCCAGCAATCGATTGAAACTCGGGTGAGATACATGCATGGGTATGTCTTTGACAAACTCATACACCGCTCTCCGATTCGTCCAGCTGTTGTAGGGATATAGATAAGCGTCCCTTGTTGCATCGTCTAGAGGCCTGCGAGATACAGCCATCCGCGTCGCAGGAAGAGCAAAGCCGTTGAATCCTTGCACTACCAATTTGCCCAGCAAAGGAGCGCGGCAGAGGGAAATTCTCCTCGGTATTCTAGAGTCCACAAAAGCCGCTGTATTGAGTATTGCCAGACGTCTAAGGCTCTTGAGGCGCGACAAAACCATGCCGATTCCGATAGCTCCCCCCCAGTCGTGCACAACCAAATCGAATCGCTCTATTCCCAAGCCATCCACGAAATCCTCCAAGTCTCGAATTCTCTGATCGAGCTTGAACCGATAAGCGCCCTTGGGCTTGTCCGAAAAGCCGCATCCAATGTGATCCGGAGCAATACAGCGAAAGCCCGGACGCAAAGTCTTGATCAGTTCGCGATAGAAAAAGGACCAAGTCGGATTTCCGTGGATCATGAGAACCGGATGCCCCTCACCCTCGTCGACATAGCTCATTTCATAGCCACATGAAAGGCGAACCCGATTCTGCTGGAATGGGTAGAGATCGGAAATCGCTGTAGGTAAACTAATCGCTTCGCTCGACATTGCCTTCGTCTACCATTCGACCCCCAGCATCAGGCAATTGAGACCGCTTCCGATTCCCAGCAATCCCACTTTATCCCCCTTGTCGATAAAGCCGTCCGCCGCCGCCTTTGCCAATGTCAACGGCAAGGCAGCCGAACCGGTATTGCCGTATTCAGCAAAAGTAGAGTAATCGCGATCCGTATCCAAACCTAGCGTCTCGAAAAGAAGTTTCTGATGGGCGCTACCAACCTGATGGCAAACCACGCGATCCACCGTCTCGGTTTTCCAATTCAGCTCGCTCCGAAACAGTTCCCAGGTTCGCTCGGCGAGATTGACGCCCGCGTGCAGCATTTCCTCCGAATTTGTCTGCATTTCGTAGCCAAGCCCCTCTGCATTAGAGTCTCCTTGGCAAAGGTCGTTGTTTGTGGTGTCCGCCAAATAAGCGCCACCTAATAGCCGGTGTCCTGACGGCGACATAGACTCATGGCAAACAACAGCCGCCACTGCTCCTGCCCCTATCGTCAAATTCGCGAAATACGGCTTGATCGTCTTTCGATTAAAATCCCCTTCAAGCAGAAGCTGGATCGTTCGCTCAAGCAAGGGCCTGCCATTTTCCCCAGACACAACAATGCCCGATCGAACTTGGCCCGAATCGATCATAGCCGAGAGAATCGTCAGGGAATTCAGGAAGCCTAAGCAAGCGTTAGAAACATCGAACACTTGAGCCTCAGGGCTTAATCCCATCAGGCGATGGGCGAACGAAGCAGAGGCGGGTTCGAGCATGTCCCGACTAACTGAACAATGAATACATACTTCGATCTCCTCTGCTGCGATACAGCTTCTCTTTAGGGCTTCCCTACCGGCTTCAGCGCTGGCTTCCGATGGGCGAATGGCATGATCCCAAAACCGCCTTTCACGAATTCCAGTCATCAGCTCTAAACGGCCTTCTGGCAGACGGAGTCGTTCGTAAAGTGGTCCCAGTTTCTTCTCGATAAACTCGCTCGACCAAACAGATGGCGGCGAAACGTAGGCTATAGAATCGATAACTGTAGATTGGATACGCACGTTGCTAAACGAAGAAGGAAAAATCAGGAATGAAGAACCGGCATAAAGATAACTTCTTCATTCTTGATTCAGGCTTCCTCCTTTATCTTCCGGCCTCATGGCGAGGCGCACGACTTCTTCATCGAAATAATTGATGCCCATTCCAGCGTCCAGGGTCATTCCCGTTCCATTCATTCCACTGGATCGATCGCTGATCAGGAAAGCTACGGCATTGGCAACTTCCTGCGTATTCAAAGCTTCTTTCCGAAAGGTCAGCTTTTCACTGAACAGATAGCTCTCCAAATACCCTGGGATACCGGCCGAGGCGCTCGTCTTTAACGTTCCTGGATTTACGGTGTTGAAGCGGATATTCGAATCCTTGCTGAACGATTTTGCCAGGTAGCGAACAGTTGAATCTAAGGCCGCCTTGATTGGCGACATGTATCCATAATTCTCTGCCGTGATCGTCAGCGAGGAAATGCTAATCGCCACGACTGAAGCCCAATCCGCCAAATGCGGTTTAAACGCTTTGGCAATTTCAACCAAGGAAAAGCTGGATATAGCCGTGGCCTGCAAAAAGTCCTCCCGATTCGTTTCATGGAAAGGCCGAAAACCTTCACTATAATTAGCAAAGGCTATGGAATGCACGATTCCATCGAGTTTACCGTGGTCCCTAGCCACATCTTTCGCGAGCCGCTCAATCTCCTCCTGCCGTTCAACGTCGCACACGTAGACAGGCTTATTGGCCAGCAACTTCGCCGTAGACTCCTTTCGAGCCGGCGACCTAACCGAGTAAACCACCTTGGCTCCAAACTCCTCTAGCGTTTTCGCGACATACCAAGCCACGCTTTTGCGATTGGCCACGCCCATCGTCAATATCGTTTTGCCCTCTAGATCGAGAAAACTCATACGCTCTTTCCTAAACTAGCCGTCAGACAAAGCCACGCTGAATGTAACACTCATCACTTTCTGGCCTCTGCCGTTTTTCACGGAGCCATTCATAAAAATGAATCTCCCCATCTTCTCTTTCAGGGAGACCGTTATTAAGAGATCGTCGCCGGGCCGGACGATACTTCGGAATCGGGCATCGGAAATCTTCGTCAAAACCGGAACGAGTTTCGGATTCGTCTCCATCTCCTCCTCCAACAAACTAGTCAAAAACACCGCTCCCGCTTGGAACACTGCCTCGGATATCAGTACGCCCGGCATAATCGGATTTCCCGGGTAGTGACCTTCGAAAAAGGGTTCGCTATCGCTCACATGACGTTTTGCTGTCAGGGAGTTCTCGGAGCGTTCGACCACCTCGTCCAGAAACAGGAACGGCGGGCGATGGGGAATCGCTTGCAAAATCTCGTTTGTCGCCATGCCTCCTAATATGTATCTACTAAATCTTTACGCGACATTCGCCTCTGTATTCTGGCAAGACAACTTCTTGTCCTCCACGATTTGCTTGTCTACCTTGTTGGCCACGATGACACCGTAGTTCATCGTCCCGAGCCAGCCTGACATGATAATCCCTACGGAGCCAGCATGGTGCATGCCTCGAATCTGGTCGGGCAATTCCATAGAAAGCTTCAAGCCTTCGAATTTCGTGCCAAAGGAAGCCCCTCCTGGGTGCCTAGTGTAGTAATTGATCGTGCGGGGGGTGGCGGCATCCACGTAATCGATCTTCTCCCTAACATCTGGGATGTACTTTTCCAGGGCGACTATGGATTCTTCGATCAATCGATTCTTGTGGGCCTGATACTCCTCTTCCGGCAATCGTGCCCAATCCTCGTATTTGCCATTTAATGACGCGACAATCGTGTACCTTCCGGATCCCGGCCTTGTTTCTGGATAGTATACGGAAAACGTTCGACTAGTCGTTTTGAAATCCACGAGTTCGTCGCTAGAAAACCGCTCCGCTTCGGAGGTAAAAACGAGGTCTCCAATATTAGGGATAGACTCGCCTTCCTTGATTCCAAGATATACCTGGCACGAACTCGTGTTGACCCGGACGGCATTCAGATCTTCGACGAAGGCCTCATCGAAATGCTTCTCGCCGACGAGCTTCTTAACAGTGGTAACCACGCTAGCGTTCGATACGACCGCCTTGCATCGGATGTGTCGCCGCTTGCCCCATTCGCCATTCCTTCCCCGACTGGCTACCTGCACTCCTACTACAGCGGAGCCGATGTTCTCATCATCAACGACCACACGTTCGACGAGGCTATTTTTCCGCAAGTCGACGCCGTTGCGTTGAAGTTCCTCAACCATTTTCCCAATCAGCACATCCGTTCCTCCTTGGAATGTGAACACCCCCCTACTCATGAAGTTCGAGAAAACGATTCCGAACGTGATGGCAGGGTCGTCCAGGGTAGAGCCATTGGCATAGGCGATTGGCTCCAATAGCAGCCGGTGGATATCATCACGCCCTGGAAAGAACTCTTCAAATAGTTCCCGAGTGCTTCGGCGATCGTCGTCGTAAAAATTCATCTGCCGCAGGTGAGAATAAAAGGCCTCTGCCTGTTCGCGCGCCGCCCCAAATTTATCTACCAGGATATTCGTAAAGTCTTTCTTGTCGAAAGTTGTCCAGACATCGAATTGCGGATTGATGAACCGCACATCCTTGAGCTGATGTATGGAGTCGGCGATTTCCTTAGTCCAATACTTACGGCAAGATTTAACCATCCCGTACGGGAATCCGTGCAGGGAAATATCGAATATGTGACGGCCAGGCCTTTTGAACCAAGTAGCGAGACCGCCAAACTGGTAGTGGTGCTCGAGCAAGAGTACGGAGTGGCCGCATTTAGCCAGGATATTGGCGCTGGTCAGTCCACCTAGTCCGCTGCCGATCACCACGACATCGTACTCATCTTTAACGCCTTCTAACCAGTCCTTACCCATAACGGGCGCAGTGAAGGAAGCTTTCCTATCCTTGACAACCCCCAAATTCGAGGGCTGAGCCATCGAATTTGGGACAAAGGCAAAGCGGTAAAGGAGTGGATATAGAGGGACGATGAGAACCAGGAAACCGAATCGCTCTGATTCTCTCCACCCTTCCTTATCTCGCTCTCCCCTTCTCGCTCTCCCTCAACACCCAACAAAGAGCTGTCTTCCACTTTTGTCCTTGCCTAGACCAAAGGCCGACCACAGAACCAGCCCCCTATGAGTAGCTCCCAAGTCAAACTGGAAACCAATCAAGGAACGATCGAAATAACGCTTTATCCGGATTACGCCCCAAAAGCATGCGAGAATTTCACTACTCACGTGCAAAATGGCTACTACGATGGAATCATTTTCCACCGCGTCATTCCTGAGTTCATGGTTCAATGCGGCGATCCCACTGGAACCGGTCGCGGGGGCGAGTCCGTTTGGGGGAAGCCATTCGAGGACGAATGCACCACCGATCTGCGTTTCGACAAAACTGGCATCTTAGCGATGGCCAACGCGGGACCTGGCACTAACGGCAGCCAATTCTTCATAACCACTGCCAAGACCCCCTGGCTCAATATGCGGCACACGATTTTTGGCGAAGTCACTGCCGGCTACGACATCGTTCAAGCTATTGAGAGCGTCGCCACTGATGGAGCCGACAAGCCAGTCGAGGAACAGAAGATCATCAAGGCAACGGTAGTGAGCTGAGACGCCCAACAATAGGCAATTAACGAGCCCGGCTTTTTCAAGTCGGGCTTGTTGCTTTCAAGATATCAGGTTGTTCATGTTCCGAGCCCTGTCGACTAAACACGAGCCGAGACGTCTCGCGCCACCCTAACGTCAAATGCAGGAAGGTGGAGCTCGACCTCCGGGCGAGCTGAATTTGACCCCAACTCGCTCCGGGCGAGAGCCTTTCATCCCAAAGACGCATTGCGCTTAAAAAATCAGACCTCAAACTCGCCGTCTCGATAGATCACCTGACTGCTGCCATCCTTAAGTGTCGCGGTTACAACGCGATTCGAGGTCGCAACAATGTCCGTGTGGACGACAGAATTGTTGTAGCCCATGGCCTCCCACTCTTCTTCCGATACGGATGTCTGGTCTCCAGTATAGGAATCCCGATAGGCAGCCCCAACGGCGATGTGCGTATTTCCGTTTCCACCGCCTACGTTTTCATCATAAAGCGTTTCACCCATGAATTTCGTGATCCTCGAGAAACGCCGATCCGTCAGCGAAAACTCCCCCACCTTGTCAGCATTTTCCACAGCGATCATTTCTTTGAGAATCGCTTCACCTTTGGAGGCCGACGTAGCCACAACTCTGCCGTCCTTGAACTCCAAATACGCATCTTTAATTAAGTTGCCGTAGCGGTAAAGTGGCTCCGTAAACTGAATTCTCCCTTCCGTTCCCCTCCAATCAGGCGAAATAAAAAGCTCGAAACTGGGAATGTTCCTTCCTGAACCCCCAAGCCATTTCCTATTTTCCCCTATGGCGATCCATAAATCTGTATCCGCCGCTTCGATATGCAGTTTTTCTATTGGGAGAGCATCCAGCTTATCCTTGAACTCATACAGATCTTTGTAGAGAGCCTTCCATTTAACGGCGGGTTCCTCCTCATCCAAATAGCACGCCTTTACAATCTCGCCCCAATACGCTTCCTCGCTCAATCCGACTTCATCCGCCATGGCTTTGGTTCCATACATGCAAAGCGTCCAGGTGTAGCGCCCCTCACCTTCCTTAGCTCTACGCCAATCCATATACGGCTTGAGCGTCTTTTGCGTAGCCATAATCTTGGAGCTTTCGATTCCGTCCAACTCCTTCTTGTCAGATTCCGACAATACAGCCACCGAATGATCGATTTGATCAATCAGGCCTTTCAAATATTTTTCCGGAAAGAAGTTGAGCTGATTTTCATTCGCCAACTCGTAAAACTCCCTGGAAAAATCATCAGGCGTGTAGAATATCATAGGATGGGCCCCCGCCTGTAAAACGGCTCTACGCAGGGCCACCAACATTGGCTTCGCTACTTCGGGCACCCGCAGCTGAACGACTTCACCCGGGCGAACACCTTCACCGCTATTCAAGGCGAAATTAATCATCACGTCCGCGTACTTCTCCAGAATCTCCTCGCTTGGCTGATAACTCATAGGCTGATGCAATGAAAGCGAACGAGGCCGATTGCAAGCCGCTTGTCTGGAGATCGCGAGCGGAGTGAGATTCCCGGCATTTTCCTACTTACCCGGCACGGGACGGGACTGTAGGTTTCTTGCAATTGCCGCTCGACTGGCTGGAGGCAAAGCCGCAATACTGGCTATCGATGTGAGGCGTCTTCTATTGCTATCTCTGTTTCCCATTCTCGTTCAATTCAGCCAGGCTGCTGAGCGCAACATCATCTTCATCGTTTCCGACGATCAAAGCCCTACTTTAGGCTGCTATGGAGATCCGGTCGCTCATTCCCCAGCCGTCGACTCGCTCGCCGCGGACGGAACCTTATTCCATCGAGCCTACGCGACAACAGCCAGTTGTTCAGCCAGCCGGTCGGTAATCATGTCCGGCTTGCATAATCATTTCAACGGACAATTCGGGCATCAGCACAACTACCACAAATTTTCGAGCTTTCACAATGTGATCAGCCTCTCTTTGCCAAGAGCGCTTTCCCGTGCTGGATATCGGACAGCGCAGATAGGAAAATACCATGTCGCTCCCGAAGAAGTGTATCGATTCGATACTTATTTGAGAGGAAACGCCCGCAATGGAGTACAGATGGCCAACGTCGCCAAAGACTTCATCACGCAGCAAAGCGACCAGCCTTTCTTTCTCTACTTCGCCACCTCAGACCCCCACCGAGGCGGGGGAAACGACCAAACTTTCCCTGGGAAGCACAAGCCAAACTTGTTTGGCAACAAACCGGATAAAGGAGCTCATGACGGAATCGATGAGTTCTTTTTCGATCCAGGGAAAGTGCCAGTACCACCCTACCTGCCCGATACGATCGAATCTCGTGGCGAACTAGCCCACTACTACCAAAGCTGCGCCCGCGTCGACCAGGGAGTCGGGCGGCTCATCGAGATTCTCAAGGAAGCCGATCTATACGATAAGACAATGATCGTCTTCACCGCCGATCACGGCATGGCATTCGCAGGCGCCAAAACAACCGTATTCGAAGCCGGCCTGCATGTCCCCTTCGTCGTTCGGGATCCTTATCAAAAGAATCGCGGCGTCGAATCTAACGCCTTGATCAGCCACGCGGATATCACGCCATCGTTGCTAGACTTCGCCCAAGCTCTCGACCGTGGCAACAATCGGCCAAAAGATTTCCAGGAAGCAAACGAGTATTGGAAAGACAAGGACTACGTAGCCAAAGACAACCGCGGCCATCGGCCATTCGTCACGTACCACGGCAAGTCTTGGGCGCCAATTTTAGGCGATCCCAACGGCGAACACCACAAAACCATGTTCGCCTCTCACACTTTTCACGAAATCACCATGTACTACCCCATGCGAGCTGTATGGGATGGCGAATACAAATTGATCTGGAATATCGCTTCCGCCCTACCCTACCCGTTTGCTAGCGATCTCTGGGCCTCTTCTACCTGGCAAGCTCAACTCGAAAAAGGCGATGACGCCCTATACGGGTTCTTGTGGGTCGGCTCCTACGTGAATCGACCGGCCTTCGAACTCTACAACGTAACCGAAAATCGCTACGAAAACATCAATCTAGCAGGCAATCCTGAATACGCGAACATTCTCGAATCGATGAAGCGAAAGCTAAAAGCTTTTCAAAAAGCGACAGACGATCCTTGGATCAG
>JAYZHU010000055.1:0-8529 GCA_036166175.1 Verrucomicrobiota bacterium
CTAAAACCGTTAATAAACCCCTTCGATTACCTTCTTCTTAGTCGACTCAAAAGGCCTCACATCACCAACACCATCCCATGGGAAGTGTTCGCAAGGCTTTCTGCGAATGGCTTCATCGCGCTCGAGGAAACGGGGCATGAAAAATTCCTTGGTCATCGTCGTCAGTTCGACCCGCCCATACTCGTCGTAGTCCATACTCTTGGTTGAATCTTTCGGATCCACGATTCTAAGAACCGCTCTCGGCTGCGGAGCGTAGTAAGTGAGACTGTAGTTATCTTCCGGCGTCAGGGGACGGCTGATGGCCAAGCCCATCAAAGTGTTGCCATACGTGGGAGCGAAATTCACCTGCCCTTCTAGAACCTCCTCGGTGAGGAAACGCACGTATTGAGGGGTCATCGTCGTTCCGCCCACGAAAACGCCTTTGATTCCCGCTTGGGGAATGGAAATGCGTTCAGCTATGGCCTCTAGTATCGTCGGCGTGGTAAACATGCAACCGATCTCTCTCCCTTTGAGGATGGTAATCGCTTGCTCGACAACATGCTCCTTATACTTCCGTGCCATATCGAACTCTCCATCCCGAATCAGGCGTTTGACCCACCGCGGGTCCAAATCGATAAAGTAGCAAGCGCCGCCTCTGACATTGGCCAAATGCTCGATAGCCAAGCGTAGCCGTCTTGGTCCCGTCGGGCCTACCATTAGCCAGTTTGCCCCTTTAGGGAAAAAGTCGTCAGAATAGAAATCGCTGAACTCGGAATAATCGACTTTATAGTCTTCCCAGCCAATCCGTTGCTTGGGCATTCCGGTTGTTCCTCCGGTTTCGAATACGTTGTAAGGCCGGTCGCCAAAGGCTGCTGGAATAAATCGAGCGGGATCCGTATCGCGCAAAACTTCGTCATCGAAGTTATCGAAACGCATCATGTCCTCGAAGCAAGTGACCTCCGTCAACGGGTTCCAATCGGCTTCCTTGGCCCAATCCAGCCAATAGGGGCACCCGGTTTCAGGCGAGAAGTGCCATTGCACCATCTCGCGCGTGTACTGGTCGAGAGCTTCATTCGCTGCGGCAACCGCATCGGTTTGGTCAATTGTCTGTGTCATGGGAATAAAACGTGACTAGTTGTGGTTTTGTTAGTCTGTATAATCAACACTGAACCAGCCCTTGTCCTGAAAACTTCTTGTTCGAAATTGGCCCAGCCGGTCTACGCGTTCGCCTTCTTTCTAAAGAATTTATCCAGTGTTTCTTGAGACGGTGGCTGAGAAACGAGCGAACTCACGATCATACAGATTGCGCAGGTGGCGAATACGACAGCTACCGGCATCACTCCGCCCACCATGTAGGAGCTGTCCTTGCCGTAGCCTGAAGCCTGGAACAGGAAGAACCAAGATGCCGCCCCACCAATTACCGCAGCGTAAGCGCCCAGTTTCGTGGCTTTCTTCCAGTAGATCGCCGCGAATATTAGCGGGAATAGCCCTGCAAATCCGCTAAAACACCAGATACCCAGCGAAAAAACCTGGCGTGGCTCGACCAAGGTAAGCAGGTAAGTTACGAGCACGATCGTGCAGATGAATCCGCGAGCAAGAAGTACCAGCTGTGATTCCGAAAACCGCTCCTTCCCGAAGGAATGGACGACGATGTCCTTGGTGAACATCGTACCCACAGCAACAAACTGGGAATCCAACGACGACATGATTGCCGCCATAATACCGGCAGTCACCAAGCCGCCAATCACTGGCGTCGCCAACTTGCCCACCATCATGCCCAGAACAGCGTTCGGGCTCGTGCCTTCGGGAATTACCGGTGTCACGCCATCAGGCATCACCGCGCCGGTAGCCCAAAAGCCAATAAGAATGCAAGGAATCCATGTTAGCATGATGGCTAGCGGGTGCCCGACTAGGGTGAGACGAAAAGACTTAGCCGATTTGGCTGTCAGGCAATTTTGAAACAAGTGAGGGAACATGCCGACCGAAAGCGGGATCAGGCAGTAAGAGAGGAACTGCATCTCGGTGATATTCCCAGAACGGACCGCTTTGGAAGGATCCGCCATAGATGAGGTCGCTTGCAAACCACCTAGCTTCGTCGAAATCGTGACGAAGGCAATGAACCCCATGATTATGAAGACGAAGGTTTGGAAGGTGTTGGCCCAAGCTGCGCTGCGAACGCCACCGGCGAAAATGTAATAGAGAACAACCCCAGAAATTACCAAGCCCGTCAGCCAAGGCGGTATAGCGCCTCCAGTGGAAGCGAACAACTCAGGAAAAGCTCCTCGAGTGACCCCTTGCATAACCGATCCTGCCCCCATCAGTCCCACAAGTAGATAGGGAATGATTAGGCCCACCAAAATCGGGAATAGAAGGTAGCCGAGTTTGCTGCTTTCGAATCGAGCTCGGAAAAATTCGATTTGAGTGTGGAAACCATTTCGTTTGCCCAATGCCCAGAGCGGCAAGCCTACCAAAAAGAAACAGGCCGAGTGGATAAGGGCCGAAGATGAAGCGATCTTCCCATAAGTGGCAATTCCCACACGGTAGGATTCGCCCGTACTTCCAACCATGGCGAATGCGGTCATAGTGGTGCCAAAAATCGACATGAAGAGGACCAAGGGGCCGATCGAGCGGCTGGCGACGAAATAGTCGTTGGAATTGCCGCGAAACAAACGGCTGCTAAGATAACCAAGGCTGAGAAGCAATCCCAAGTAGATAACAACGATAACTGTCTGGGTCATTGATCTCCTTCCTGTTCATCGTCGTCCTCGTGCGCATACGGCCAAGCCAGTCTGACTACAGCGAACCAGAACAAGGCCGCTACTACAGTGAACACCATGTGGTAAACCAATCCGATCGGAACAATTCCCGCTATGAGAGAGGCGTCGTCTTTCAACCAAAAGTCCTGATGGAGAACCAGCAGGACTAGGAATATCGCGATTACAACTGGCCGGCTCATTCAGAGCCTTTCTTTAGCGCGTATAGGTGCGTTTGAGTGGCGACAAAGAGTGCATTGCCAGCTACTACGGGGCTACTGTAAATTGGCGTATAGAACTCAATTTCACTGAGAAGCTTTTTTTCCTTCGAGGCTTCCAGCACGACCAGTTGACCGTCCTCATTCGGCAAAAATACTTTTCCGTCTGCGACCAACGTCGATCCCCAGATGCGGCTTTCGGTCGGGTGCACCCAATGAACCTCACCGGTATCGACGTCCAAGCAATGGATATCGCCGTCGTACTCGGCGGCAAAAATCATTCCATTGTAAATGCTAGGCGTGGAGACCGTACGACCGATGTCCTCATAAGTCCAAACCGCTTTGCCTGAGATGTCCCCTTCCATAGAAGCGTCAATGGCGCTAAGCATTCCGACGCCGTCGCCGTGTTCCGGATCTTGTCCAATCAGGGCGAATGCCTTGTTGTCATGGACCACTACCGTGCTAATCACTTCGCTCGGCCCCGGATAGGTGGCATACTTGATGGGCTTGCCATCCTTCTCCCGGTATTCAGGAGGATTGCAATCGAAGCGCCAAACCTCCTTAAGAATCTCGTATCCATCTGGGCCGACAACGGGCTTGGGCTCGAATGCATAGCAAATGCCGTCTCCACCTCCCCAAATCAGACGAGGCACCCCGTTGATCTCTCCGTAAGCCGGCGAGCTCCAACTTGCGTGTAGTACGCGTTCGGATACTTGAGAAGCTTCTTCTCCGAGAAGCGATCCATCCACTTTACTGAGGGCGACCAAAGACGGCGAAAAAGGTGCCGGAATATTGTTGTGAGACCAGTCCACGCCATTGGAAGTAGCCACGTAAAGAATGTCGTCGATGATCAAAGGCGAGCAACTCGAAACATTGTGAGGAAACACACCTAGCTCTTCACGCATGTCGTATATCCAGAGAATATCGGCATGCTGGTCGTTCAATTTGACCGGATTGCCATCCGCCGACATATATTTGGCCTCGTCTGTAAATGAGCCATCGTTACCGTCGGCCAGTCCATCGATGTCGAGGCAAACCGCTTCACCCCGATTGGTCACTACGTAAACTTTGCCATCTTCGATCACAGGTGAGGAACAAAGTCCTACGTATTCCCAATCGCTGACCTTGCCAGCCCCCAGCTTTGGTATGAGAAGCTGCCATACGAAATCGCCCGTCTCTTGGTCAAAGGCCATCAATACGCCCCGGTCGCCAAGCTGGTTCCCGTCCCGAGGTGATTCGTTGTTAGTGCCCACAAACACTTTGCCTTCCCCAACTGTGGGATTTCCGTAGGCTTGGGAACCAAGTTTGGCGACCCAGTGAACATTCTTGGTCGTGGAAAGGTCGATCTCATCCGTACCCGGCTTGAAATCCCCTGGCTCCACATCGACGGGCAACCCCGTAGCGTGGCCAACCATGTTGCGATCGACCGTCCCACCCCACATGGGCCAATCTGGCTGGGGGTTCTTGTGCTGGTGGGCCAGCATGTTCCCGCCGATGGCAACGGCAAGGATTCCTGTAGCGAATTTATAAATACTCATGGTTCCTTAATTGTTTGGAGTGATTTTCAGATTATCGATAAATACCCGTTTCTGGGCCTGCGGAGACAACGCGTAAATGGCGGGCGCTCCTTTTGGATGAAGCTTGTCAACGGGAACTTCTATGGTCCAGGCATCGGGCTCTGGCTGGTCGCGGACCCAGGCCTTAGCTTGCACGACTCCTGTGCCATCTCCATTGTCTTTTATTTTCGTCTTCAAGCGATACCAAGTATTGGGCATGACATTGAAACGTACGGATTCCTTGAGGCGGTCGTGATTGCTGGATACCTCGAGGATGCGCCAATTGCCGACCAAAGCTATCAAGTAGCGTTGATTCACCAATCCGATTGAAGACATGATCCTCCGATTTCCATCGGTGAGCATATCCGCGCTGAAGGTGTAGTCGGAGAGATCGTGGTGAGCGACAAAGTTCATCGTCCGCTGCTTGATGACCGAATCCAGTACATTGGTAACGACCTTTTCGCCTTCTCGTTCGATAACGCTCCATTTGACCCGAGCGCCAAGCCAAGTGGACGGCGGGAAGGCGACAGCCTCGCCTAGATGATTATTCTGCGTAAGGTCATAACCACTAAAGTCTTCACTGTAGTTAGCTCCTGGAACAATACGGCCTCTAATCGATTTCGTCACACCGCTGGCTGTAACTTTGATCATGCCCGCGGCGTAAGCGGCGTCTCCATTCGCCGTCATCGTCGAGCCTTTAAAGGAGGCTCCTAGAGAGCCAGCATCCCAATTGGCATTATCCAGTTTTTTAATACGCTGTCCAACAGAGTTGAGTCCCCAAACCGTGAATTCAGTAGACTGGCCCCGCATCAAGGCGAATTCCGCTGGGAGAATCTGAAGATCCGCGATTTTCTTATCCTTGACCCGCGTCTTTGATTCCTTGACGCCAACGAATTTTCCTCTCTCGCTCCCGAAGCAATGCAGAGCCTCTTTGGTCTGTATGTAAACTTTGCCATCATAGGCTGATGGAGCCGCTAGGCAAACGGCTCCCATATCCACCTTATCGAGAATTTCGCCATGATCATCGTGCGGCTTGACGACAAATGCTTTGCCGTCAGCCATGGGAACATACAATTTTCCATCCGCATGTAGCGGCGAGGCGTGAAGCTGATCCGGAGCCAGCTTGAGGGACCAAATCGTTTCGCCCGTTTTCGCGTTAACACAAAGTAGCTCGCCAGTGGCGATCGTGCTGTAAACGCGATCGTCGTGCAAAACGGGAGAGCTGCTAAACGATACATGCTCGTCGTTTCGCCATACCTCATCCTTTTCCCCCAGCAGAATCGGTTTGTCGCCAGAAGGGTATTTGGTAGGGATCCGGTAGCATACTAATCTACCTTTCGATGTGGTATCAATATTCTCCTTACCGTGAATGGCGACAATCTTGTCGTCCTCGTAATAGAGAATCGACCCATTAACACCCCCCTGAGAAATGGTAACCCGCCAAACAGGTTCCCCCGTTCGGGCATTCGAGCAAATAACGCTTCCCGATCCGGTTCCCGCCACGAAAACGCGGCGTCCATCGAGATCGCTAAAAACCGGAGAAGAATTGGAACTATCCACTGGCCGGATGTCAGGCGATGAGTACCAAGCAAGCTCGCCGGTAATTTTATCGAATCCGTAGAAGCGATCGCCTGGAGGACCCGTCGTTCCCCAATTAGCCGTGATTCCCCGAAAAATGACGTACTCTCCATCAATAACCGGTCCCCCGGTTCTCCCGTTCGGGAAAGTCAGGCGCCAATATTCTTCCAGCATGGAGTGCTCCCAAAGCTTGTTTCCGTCCCGGTCGAAGGCAATAGCCAAACCGGAAGTGGGCATGAAATAGACGTTCCCCGTTTCCGGATCAACGCAGGGGGATCCAATACCATAGCGATTGTAAACATTGTCGCTAAGGAAGTCGCGTGATCGGTACTCCCAGAGTTTTTCGCCCGAGTCGGCATCGAGGCAGAGGAGCGTTTCCTCCACCAGCTTTCCGTCGTCCTCCTCGTAATAGCCAAAGATGTAAAGGCGCCCATCCGCCATCACCGGCGCCCCGCCCCCCTTAACCGGGTAGCTCCACAAGTGGCTATCGCCTTCGGGATCGATAGAATCCGGGAGGTTCTTCTCCAGCGAGACGCCCGTCTGGAGCGGTCCGCGCCAGTTCAGCCACCCATCAACCGCTTTGGCCCGAGCCTCAGGGTTGAAAATCATCAAGGCCGCGACAAGAAAACCGAGAGCGATTCCTCCCAGCGGTCGCGCTTTCTCTGCAAGGTTGAGCGATTCGCCGTCAATATTCTGCTGCATAGCATTCAGGTAACAATTTTGCATAACGATCGGTTTAAGGTCCGGGTTTCTCGATTGGGAAGAGATTTCGATGATAGGGACCAAATGATGGGTCTAATTTCAATGAGGATAACGCGATGAAACCAAAACATTTTCCTCTAAAGACAAATAAGAAGTGTCTGACAACCTGGATTATCACAATAAAAGCTCTTCGCTGGAATGATTTGCCACCCAAACTCGAGCCAGAGATCAGTCGTTCGGGAGATTTTACCGATCCGCTCCGTTCAATTGGACAATCTCAGCTCATAAGCTCGTCAACACCCGCATTTAGGAGTTTCCCAATTTCCGCTAACTGAGAAACGGAAAATAAAAAACCCGTCGAGAAGACGGGTCCTGAAAAATTTTAGATTAATCGGCAATCCCTACTGGCTCCAAGGCGGAACGACGCCTGAAGAACGGGCATAGGCGATTAATTGACCGAGGTGCTCATAGGCGTGTCCGCCAACAGCTATAGCAGCCCCCATACGGTTGGAATCCTGGCCAAAAAGCTTGATGGGCTCCGCTAAGGTTGCGTCATCCATGCTCCCAATTGCGTCCTTAACGAATTGGACCGAATCCTTTAGTAAGCTCACCGCCTCTGCCTTCGTCTTAATGCTGCGAAACTCCCTTGGATTGACGCCTGCAGGCAGCTCCTTGCCCAGAAAACGGGAGCCGATTCCATAATTGCCTTGGGCCACGTGCAAGATGGCTTCCCGGACAGAACGGATGCCGTCGGCTGGACGCCACTCCATTCCCTCCTCGGAAAACTCTTCTGCTAAGCTGATGAGCTTATCCGTTTCCGAGGTATAGGACTTCAAATAGGTTTGGACAAAAAGCGGCTTTCCGTGATGGGCCGCGAACGAATTGGTCACGAATCCGGCTGCGAGCAGGATCGGCAAGAGAGCGCTACGTAATTTCATAATGAGACTAATCGTTGGGTTGTGTTTTAGGCTCGCGCGACAAATCGCGGGATAAAGTCGAAACTTTCATGAAAGACGGGGGCCTTGTCCACGAAAAAGCCCGCGGCCCCACGAAATCTGCAACTTCACTCGGCAAACCGGCGTTTGCTCCGAATCTGGAAGGTCCAGCAACCAACGAAAACCTAATCTGCAGCAAGAGATAAACACTATGAAGAAACTGATATTTCTCATCTCATCTATCGCCATCGCCTCAAGCGCGATCGGCCAAAACGAACGGCCCAATCGGGAGCGTCCTGACTTTTTCGCTTTAGCGGACAAGAACGAGGATGGCGCGGTTAGCTTTAAAGAACTCGTGGACGCCCGTATCGCCATGATGCAGCGCCGTGCCGGAGGCCAGCAACGAGAGGGCGGGCCCGATCCGGAACAATTAAAACAACGCATCGAAACCGCTATGAAAGACGCCTTCAAAAAGGCTGATGCCGACGAGAATGGTTCGCTTTCTAAGGAAGAATTCAACGCCATGCCTCAACGAGGCGGTCGTGGCGGACGAGGCGGACCCGGTGGTGTTCGCGGTAGACCTGGCGGTGGTGCTTGAATCCGCTTCCCGAGCTGAAAAATCAATTTATCGAAGTCGCCTCTTCCTCGAGAAGGGGCGATTTCTTTGCTCCAGATTCGTGAGTTTCTGGGGGGATTTCAGGATTCTGTTCCTCGATCACTAGGGCCTTCACTTCCATCTCCGCTTCTAGACCAAGAACCGAATCCAGCATTCGCTTCGCTTGCTCATGCTCCTCGTCCCAAGCCAGCG
>JAYZHU010000056.1:0-5182 GCA_036166175.1 Verrucomicrobiota bacterium
AGCAACGTAGCCAAAAGCTACCCAAATCGCTTCGCGATTTTCACCAATCTAAATTTCAATGGAGTCGATAACGGTTCCTGGGCCAAGAGCACAGTTGCCCGACTGGAAGAGGATTTCAAGAATGGAGCAAAAGGTCTCAAGGTATATAAAAGCCTCGGACTATCCAATACCGACGCGAATGGCAAACGCGTTGCCGTAGATGACCCCCAGCTCGACCCTGTCTGGGCAAAATGCGGCGAGCTGGGAATACCCGTGATTATCCACTCCGCCGATCCCAAGCCTTTTTGGCAGCCTCATGACAATCACAACGAACGCTGGCTTGAGTTGAAGACACACCCGCGTCGCAAACGTTCGGATACGAATCCGGCGCCCTGGGGGCAAATTATCCACGAGCAGCACAATATGTTCAAAAAGCATCCGAACACCAACTTCATTTCCGCCCACATGAGTTGGATGGCTAATGATCTCGGGCAATTGAGCGACGTCCTTGACGAGATTCCCAATATGCATGTGGGCATCGGAGCCATCATTGCCGAGCTCGGACGCCAGCCACGGATGGCCAACCGGTTTTTCGAGAAGCACTAGGATCGGGTCCTATTCGGGAAGGACTCCTACAAGACCGAAGAATTCCCTACCTACTTTCGCGTATTGGAATCCTCGGATGAATACTTTCCCTACTACAAACGCTACCACGCCTTTTGGCGCATGTACGGGCTGGATTTGCCCGACGAGATACTGAAAAAGCTCTACTACAAGAATGCCTTGAGAATCATCCCTGGACTGGACGTTTCCCTCTTTCCGAAGTGACGCCACGCGATTCTATAGTCACCAGATTTATGGATACACTGGACAAAAGGGATTGGAAATCGATCTGGATGACGAAACAGTTTACCTAACTCTATTAGACAGCGGCAGAGAACTCGCAGCTCAATCTGAGGATGGTCGCATAATCGAACTATTAGACTTTGATGAGTGGATGTCTACCAACGCTTTCGAAGCACGTCCTGCATCACCCAATAGTCAACTCAATCTAGATGCTAGCGAGCTATCTTTTAGATTGAATTTAGCGCCCGTCCAGGGAGCGATTCACATATTTAAATACAACACTCATCTTACCCACAGCGAAGAGGGGCGGAACTTCAGCCATAGCAATCTTTTCGTGTTCGCTCCCTAAAGCTCCACAATGCCATTCGTCCCATATACGAGCCGTAACCTAATATCGATATGGGCCACCTGAAGTACTTCAAGTTGAAGAGGTCCCCAATCCCAAACTCAAAGATAATGAAATCCTCATTCGCGCTCACGCGGCGGAAGTGACCAAGGCCGACTGCGAGCTGCGTAGCTTTCATTTTCCAGCTAAGTGGTTTTGGCTGCCTATTAGAATCGCCATGGGCATACGCAAACCCAAGCGGCCAATCCTTAGTGGCTATTTTGCAGGAGAAGTCGTTTCTCTCGGCAAGTCGGCAAAGAATTTCAAAGTCGGGGATCAGATATTCGGATCAAGTCAACTCAGACTGGGCGCCTACGGCCAATACCTGTCACTGCCCGACGACTATCCTATCGGCTTCCATACCTAACAATCTAAGCTTCGAGGAAGCTGCCGCAGGGCCACTTGGAGGCTTGAACGCCTTTCATTTTATGCGTCACGCCCGAATACAACCAGGTAAACGTATCCTTATAAATGGGGCTCGAGGAAGCATTGGTATTTTCAGTTTTCAGATTGCTCAGTCCATGGAGGCTCAGGTAACCGCTGTCGATGCGACCAACAAAGAGAAACTTCTGCGCGACCTCGGTATAGATCGCTTTATCGATCACACTAAGCAGCCATTTTGGGAAGATGGTGAACGCTATGATGTAATCCTAAATATGGTAGCAAGGAGCCCGTATTCGCAAAAAATACAAACCTTGTCGTCGAAGGGGCGCTGCTTCACAGCCAATCCACGCGTATCAGTCATGGCACGCTCATTCGTAACCAGCGTGTTTACCAGCAGATCGGCCGGTTTCGCGTTCGCCGGAGAAACTACGGATGAACTGACCAACTTAATAGAGATGATCGAAGAGGGAAAAATTAGACCTTTCATCGATAGAGTCTATCCTGTATGAAATCGCAACCGAAGCCCATCAGCGAGTGGAGAGCAAACAACGCTTGGGAAGCGTTATTCTTACCAATCATGACAACTAGAGCCTACAAAACGTATTCCTAGATTCCAAATTGGACTAAAGCGGCTCCCTTTTCGAATTATATTTCTCATTGCAATTATACCCCAATCGCTATTTGCAAACACCATGCCTTCAGAGGATTCCCCCCGACGCTTAACGCCAAATCAATGGCGGCTGATAGGCACCGCTCTGGCTATGATCAGCTTGACGATCATAGTCGCCTTTTGTTTCGGCCTGTTCGTTCTGTTCAGAGGATTCGTCACTACCTTTGCCCAAGTGCTTTGGCCTCTCGCAGTATCGGGCGTATTGGCCTTCATGCTACGGCCAATCGCGAAGATTTTCCAGAACCGCCTAAAGCTAAGTCAAACCTGGGCCATTATCACCCTCTACGCCCTCGCGATAGGCCTCATGCTCGCCGTTCTGGGACTGCTTCTGCCTGCCTTGATTGAGCAGGCGATTCGATTCTTCAACTATCTTCCCGCTTTCATCGAAAAGATTCGCGAACTGGCCATCGAGAGCTACCCGGCAATCGTCGCTTTCATCGAAGAAAAGTTTGGAGCCGATACCTTCGCCCGTATCCAAGAATCGCTGTCCAATAGCCTCGAGTCCATCGTCCACTCATCCGAATTGGCCATAACCAGCATCGGGAAGCTCGTCACCAAGATTCTAGCTATCGGAACCGGACTCGCCATTATTCCCATCTACCTATTCTTCATGCTGGAATCGAACAGGGACTTGAGCAAAGACCTGCATGAGCAGCTATCGTTCCTCAAGGACGATTGGCGGGATGACGCGGTTTTTCTTATAAATGAGTTCGTAGGAAGCATCGTAGTGTTTTTCAGGGGACAAGTAGTGATTGCTCTTATCATGGGCGTTTCGCTAGCAATGGGATTCACGCTGGTCGGGCTGAACTTCGGAATCATCCTTGGCTTGGGAATCGGATTCCTCAACATCATACCCTACCTTGGCAGCATCATCGGCATCGGTACCGTCTTGCCCCTAGCCCACTTCCAGAGCGATGGCGGAGGCTTGCAGCTAGTGATCTTCGCTCTCGCGATTTTCACCGCCGTGCAGATGATCGAGGGCTACCTCCTTACTCCTCGGATTATGGGCATGTCGACCGGGCTACACCCAATGGTAATCATTATCGCCATTTTCTTTTGGGGCACCGCCTTAGACGGTATCCTGGGAATGATTCTGGCCATTCCCTTAACCGCGTTTTTCGTTGTCGCCTGGCGTTTACTGAAGCGAAAATACCTGCATCGCTTGAAGGAAAGATCCGTCAAGGAGCCGGATTGATTAGAGCTTCAATTCAACGAGGCATACGGGAGAAAATCTCTCCAAACCCGGCAGGACTGCTTGTCCCCAAACGGCCGTAAAATATCTCTCGCAATCGGCTACTTTGGGACAAGCAGCCCTACCCTATAGTCCCAAAAGGAGGACTGAGTTAGTCCTTCCTGCCCTAAAACTTTCTTTGTAGGAGCAGATTTATGCCGCGATTTACCATTTGCTGGAACGCGGGATAAACCCGCTCCTAAAAGCGATTGTTTGGGGAAACCCTTTAGCGCTCCAGTTTTAGGATGCGATCGTTGTAACTATCACATACATACAGCGTTCCATCTTGACACACCCAAACTCCATGCGGACGCCTCAAGGGGGAATTGCTAGGGCCACTGTCGAAAAGCGTTTCAATCGTTTTCCGACCAGGATCATAGCGCTTTACGAGATGATTTTCGGCATCTGCTATTATCACGCTATCGTCCAAATCGATACAAATATGCTTGGGTCCATTGAAACCTGCCATCAAAGCCGGACCGTCAGTTTTGTGAGCTGTCCCGGTTCCTGCTACCGTGTATATTTTTCCATCTGGCTTGACTACCCGCAAGGCGTGGCCACGCCGCGACAGGATATACACATTCCCTTTCGAATCTTCTGCAACCCCTCGTGGATCCAATAATGGGCTTCGATCTGCTCGGGCGCCATCTTCAGGAATTCCGGTTACCCCAGTACCCGCTAGCGTGTAAATCCGATTCGTATTCAAATCTATGTAGCGAACCCGGCGATTGCGAATATCCGCGATATAAAGGCGTAAATCATCGGGACTGAGACTTATGGATATCGGATCCGCCAGCAAGGCATCCTCGGCCTTAACCCCTTCCCCGTTGTAGCCTTCCTTTCCAGTTCCACCTACGATAGTTATCTCTCCCGTTTTTTCATCGAGCATGCGAATCAAATTCGCTCTTGTATCAGAAATATAGATGCGGCCATCTCTCGTACGACATAGATTGTGCATTCCATCGAACGGAATATCTTCTCCGAGTCTCTCCAATCCCTTGGACTTCGTAAATTTCCAGAGACGGTCGCCCTCGTATTCGACGATGTACATTTCCTCTTGTTCGTTGAAAGCCACCCCAAATGGATTAACCAAACCCGAATTCGGACCCACGACTAGAGTAAGTTCAGCTTGAATCAGTAGAGGGGACAGGAAAGCTATCCAAAACAAAGAGAAGGCTAGTTGAGAACGCATCTGATCAGACTAACGCCTGTCAATACCCATTGGAAAGAATTATGTCGCAGCAAAACGCCTACTGACACTAGATGGCATCTCCCCAACTTCACAAACTAGCAACCTATGTAGGCGCAGATCGGGATCAAATTACAGCCGGTAAAGCCCTTCATGCACACGCTAATTCAGAAGTACTGGTCACAAACGCTAGTCCATTTGAAAGCCGGGAGTAGACTTTGACAAAGCAATCTCCTCCTCTGTCATGTACTCCTCGATATCGGCAAACAATGGGGTAGACAAATACCGCTCTCCCGTATCAGGCAGCATACAAAGGATTACGGATCCCGGCTCAGCCTTTTCTGCGATCTGCATGGCAACAGCAAAGGTGGATCCACCCGAGATACCGGTGATAATCCCTTCCTGAGCCGCTAGTTTTTGCGACCAGGCGATCCCTTCCGGACCTGGGATTGGTATGAGCTCATCGTAATTGCCCTTGTCGACCGCTTCTTGAAGGAC